>NZ_SFBZ01000028.1:0-5710 GCF_007095495.1 Microcystis sp. M_QC_C_20170808_M9Col
AGCGATCACCTCTCACTAAGTACGGATGCCAACGCCAATAACGCCAACCATCTCCAAACGTAGTAAAAAATCTCTCGCAAAATTTCACGAAAAACCTAACTTGCGCTGGCGAGATAACGGCTTAATTGAGCGGATGAGAACTTTCGCTCTCAACTGAAATATTAGAACTTAGTCCGCTCCAATGATGTGTTATGCCCCGATCGCTTATCAATTATTTATCTTTGCGATCGCCTGCGCGTCACCGGACGGCGACAATGTTTGTATCATAACCGATAGCGTTCGCATCCGTTCCGAGTGCACGCGCTTGTTGGGGTGCGGACTAAAAGGAATTTGTCAGATTACAGCTTGTGCTGTCTGCTTTAGATCAAGCATTTTATCAAGAATTATTTGAGTTAATATCTTCTTAAAGAAACGACATTCACGAGTTTCTGTGCAATTAAACGTACCATGTTCATAGAATTTACTAGCTGGAGCACCTCCTCCACAAAGTTGAAAATAGCCACAGCTATCTCGGCATTGTTCAATACCCTTTTCTATTTCATACGCTAGCAGTTGGTGAGCCGCAAGCATCTCCAAATCATCCAAAGATTGTATATCTCGAATATTGGCTACAACAAATCGATTAGGATCTTCAAGTGTGCCAGCAATCATCTGTGGAGAAAAAGTAGTAATGCCTCCTTGTTGGTTAAATGAGAGTACTCTACAAGGACTAGCATCCTCTTGCTGACTAAATAACGAATTGGCGAGCTTTATATTTTTCAGCGCAGTAAAGATATCATTAAATTCTCTAAGCTCGATTTTATCTTTGTACGGTAGCCAAGCGTCAAAAACACTAGTTATAAACGACCGAAAACGAAGTTCAAGTAATTCCAGAGAAGTACTATGTAATAATTTGGTGAAGGAGGTATCTGGGTTTCCTCCCCATGGTTCTTCAATAATCAGCCCCAAAGATGAAAAACCTTCATCTAAAAAGAATTGTAAAAGCTCGTCTCCATAATCAAGGCTTTTTGCTGTGATAACACAAAGTCCAGCAAGTCTAATGCCATTATTCTTTAAGATCCGTATACCTCTAATAACAGAATCAAAGCTACCTGTTCCCTCTTTAGTAACACGATTTGCATCATGAATATGCTTTGGCCCATCTATACTGACACTGGGTGATATATTGTTATTAAGAAAGAATTCAGCCCATTTTTGATTAATAAGAGTTCCATTTGTCTGAATGCAGTGCTCAAAGTGCTTGTTGTTTTTATTAACATCGTTAATGATGCTTATTGCCTGTTGGTAAAAATCCAAGCCAAGCGAAAGTGGTTCACCATTGTGCCACACAAGCCGAAACCCATCTGCCACACGATCACTTTGAAAGACTTTGGTGAGAATGTCTTTGAGAATTTCTAAATCTATAGTTGAGCGATTCGCACGATTGGGAACGTAACAGTATTTGCAATCTATATTGCAGAACGATGATGGCTGAATAACTACAAGGTCAGTTTTTTTCTTTGGCATACTGCTGTTTTTCATCCTTCCTAAGCCTAAAATATCATTTACGTCAGTAAACATTTTGGCACTGGTTGTAGGCCAGTGCCAAAATGTAAATGCAAACTGTTTTTATCTAGCGTCGCCAAACAGTCCAAGTAATTACAGGCCAAAAATTCACCTGTTCAGCATCTGATGGGATACTAGGACTACCAGACAAGTGAGTAATTGATTCAAGTGATTCAAGGTCAATCTCGTCAAGCCTGCTTAAAATTTCCTGTTTGATCTCTTCTGCACTTTGTGGCCTGTTTTCATATGGGTTTGGCTCATTTGCATTTGTCATAATTTACTCCTAAAAACTGAAACTCATGCTCCTAAGGATAATTCTCGTAACATCAAGCAGCCCAACTATATATTAGGCGGAAATTTTCCGTATATCACGCCAAATACGCATTTTTTAAAGAATATTTCCGTATATTACGCTCAAATAGAGTGATCGTGAGAAGTTTTCCGTATAATATTACGATAAGCGTGTTATGCCGATTAGTATACTCTGCTATGAACCCTCCCCCACCCCGAAAACTCCTAGACGTAGTGCGTGAAACCATTCGCCTCAAACACTACTCCTACCGCACCGAACAAACATATCTGGACTGGATTAAGCGTTATCTGCTCTTCCATCAGAAAAAACATCCCCGTGAAATGGGGGGTGAAGAAATTAGAGCCTTTTTGACCCATCTTGCCGTTGATAAAAACGTTGCCGCCGCCACCCAAAACCAAGCCCTCAACGCCATCCTTTTCCTTTATCGAGAAGTTCTTAAAATTGAACTGGAAAATATCGGTACATATTTACGGGCAAAAGGTCACAAACGTCTGCCCACCGTCCTCACCAAAGAAGAAGTGCAAAACGTCATGAAGCACCTCAGTGGTGTAGAGCATATTATCGTTCAACTGCTTTATGGTAGCGGGTTGAGATTGGCTGAAGCCCTCAATTTGCGCGTCAAGGATGTAGATTTTGCCCAAAATCAACTGATTATCCGCGATACCAAAGGCAAGGAAGACCGCGTAACCCCCCTACCCCAACGCCTTCAAACCTCTCTCAAAGAACATCTCCAAACTGTACAACGCCTACATCGACAAGACTTGGAAAGAGGTTACGGTTCTGTTTATTTGCCCTACGCCCTGGCGCAAAAATATCCAACGGCTGACCGTGAATGGATTTGGCAATATATTTTTCCGTCCTACACCCTATCCCAAGACCCGCGTTCCGGCGAAACCCGCCGCCATCATCTCCACGAAAGCACCATCCAAAAAGCTCTCAAACAAGCCGTTCAGCAATCCGGCGTGCCTAAGCGAGTCAGTTGCCATACCTTTCGCCATAGTTTCGCTACCCATTTACTGCAAAATGGCTATGATATTCGCACCGTTCAAGAATTGTTAGGTCATAAAGATGTGAGGACGACGATGATTTATACCCACGTTTTAGCCAGAGGTGGCAGAGGTGTGAGAAGTCCCCTTGATGATTGACTGATTGGTGATGACAGCAGTTATTTTAATAGTGAGGTATGAGGTTTTCGTTTTGGGGAGTCGGTCGCCGATACAAAATTAGGTTATACTTCATCTTTATGAGAAACACTGCCACACCAGAATCGAATTGGGGAGATTGATTACCATATTTAACTTCATTTGTCAAGAAATTCGCTCATTTTTAGGTGCGATCGCTTTTTACACGATTATTCCCGTTCCGATTGCCTGGCCTGATTTTGGCAGAATTGCCCGATGGATTCCCTTAGTGGGCTTATTTTTGGGTTTAATTCTGGTTTTGCTCGATATAACTCTAGCTGGTCTGGGAATGCCACTCCTAACTCGTGCGGTTGTCCTTGTGGGGGTTTGGGTTTATCTAACCGGAGGACTACACCTTGATGGAGTTAGTGACACGGCCGATGGTTTAGCTGTCACCGACCCCCCGCGTCGTTTAGCGGTCATGGCCGATAGTGTTACCGGGGCCTTTGGAGTCATGGCCGTGACCATGGTTTTGCTGCTAAAAATCGCCGCTTTGACTGATTTAAGCGATAATCGAGCCTTAGCTCTAATTTTAGCGCCAATTTGGGGACGTTGGGGGCAAGTAATGGCGATCGCTCTTTATCCCTACCTCAAACCCACCGGCAAGGGAGCCTTTCATAAAGTGGCTTTTTGTCTGCCCTGGGACTGTGGGGGAGTAATTTGGGGGTTAATCGCCCTATTTGGCGGTCTAAGCTGGGGAATAATCGCCATTAGTGCTGGAATCGCCCTCGCTATGCTTACTGGTTACTGGTTATATCGTCGTCTTCGGGGTCACACCGGTGATACCTACGGTGCGGTGGTGGAGTGGACAGAGGCTCTATTCTTGGTTTTTTTGACAATAATTAGCTAATTTTTGCCCTCCACGGCCCGTAAACGGGTTAATTTCAGGGTAAATTTGCCCCCACCGGTTTCTCCGAAAGCTCTCACCCGAATAACATACTTACCCGACTCGGTAATGCGCGCAAAGAGGAGGGCATTAGTGCCACCATCGGGACCATCATCATTTTCCGCTACAGTGGAACCATCGGCGGCCAGGAGAATTAACACCCCATCAAAATTTTCCGATTTGAGATCGATGGCCACCTGATCGTCCTTGTCCAAATCTACGGTATAATCCCTAGCAAACCCCCCTTCCCCCGTGGGAATATCTTTGTCGGTGAGAGTATCGTTAATTTCTTTATTGAGGATGAGGGGGATGGGATTATAGATTTTTTCCGCTCGCACTGGTAAAGATTGACCGCTTAACCAGAATAAAGTGAGCAAGACGCATAAACCAGAATAGCGACCAGTCAAAGGAAATCTTGTCATAGGGCAGATGTTCGTTTTCTCAATCTCCCTATTCTACAAAAAACTGATAACTATCAGCAGTTCGACAAAATTAAATTCACACCCCAGAAAAGGGGAACACCGGAACTGCGGAACTGCCTGTAATTAATTTACTTAACTATGAATATATATTCTTTAGTTAGCAAAAACAAGTAAAAAAATCCCCCTTTGAGCAAGGGGGAAAGAGGGAAGATAAAACCCGTCTAAGGTAATTGCTGTGATCATTAATTGACAATATTTAAAAAAGATTGATTGAAAAAGAACTAGAAGTTAAAAACTTAAAGAGGGTTCTTACATGGGCAAAGAAGCTAAAGACTGAGTGATATTATAGGCTTGACCGCGATAGGTAACGGCTACCGGTTTCTGAATGCTTTGAGCGACACCACGGTTTTTTAAATAGGGAACACCACGATAGCCTAAAATCAGCGGACTGGAAGCAACGGTGGCAGTGGGATTTTTCTCGTAAGCAATGCCGCGATAGGTTAATTTCATAGGTGTCTCTGGAGATAATTGGTGAGTTAGTCTTATCTCCAGCCGCGGCGAAATTAATTCCAGAAAAGCTCAACTTTTTTCTGGGTAAATATCCTACCAAGAAGACCCCCGATAGCGCATTTCTCGACGCAGAGCATAACGACGGGCAAAATTAGGAACATCGCCCCGATGACCTAATAAAATCGGTTCTTCGGTTTGTCTTATGCAATGGACGGGGGTTATAAGGTATGTAACCCTTATATAGAAAGGCATTTAGCGATTTTTGTTAATTTTTTTTTGATCTAGAGCGAACTAATCAATTAAGAACCATACCAAGTAACGAAGAACCATAAAATCACCGTATCGCCTTGCTGTAGAATGGTGGAATTGTCGGGATGGGCGATGACACGACCATCAAATTGACGCACAGCAACGATAATAAAAGCACCCTGTCCCCGCACTTCCATCTGACTGATGGGTTGTCCCAAAAAGGGCGAATCGCTTAAAATCGAGTATTCTTCAAATTGCAGGTCGATATCGGCTAATAATTCGTTAAGATTGCGCCTACCTTCATCTTCCTGTAAAAAATCGATTGCGGCCGGATGGGTGATTAAATGGGCCATTCTCTCTGCTCCAATGGTAGCAGGTAAGACCACTTGATCGGCCCCGGCTAGTTTTAATTTTTTCTCGGTGCTGGGATATTCTCCCCTGGCGATAATGTATAGTTGCGGACTGAGTTCTCTTGCGGTTAAAGTGTTGACATCCTCGCCGCCGTAAAACGGACGGCGATTCCCAAACCTCACGATTTGGGTTTCTGCTTCTTTCCCGAAGGATTTTTCGCACCTGCCTTAACAGATTTACTCTGTTCTGGTCT
>NZ_SFBZ01000280.1:0-33466 GCF_007095495.1 Microcystis sp. M_QC_C_20170808_M9Col
CGGTAAGAATAGGCTTTTTCCATGTCTCATATTTTAGCATATATTTCGTAAATGTGCTAATATTTAACAGCAAAGCCGCCGTAAAACGGCGGGGTTTCAGACCCAAATTTTCGATGAATTATCTCATTGCCGTGTTAGCTGATCGCATAGAAGCAGAAGAAGCTGCCGTTGCCCTCGAAAAAGCGGGAATTCCCCAATCTCAAGTGACCATTCTCGGTCGCGGCTATAAAAGTGCCGATGAGTTCGGTTTGATCGATCCCTTTCAACAAGCCAAAAAACGGGCTACTCTCATGGCTTTTTGGCTAATTCCCTTCGGTTTTGCCGGTGGCTACCTTTTTAACCTGATTACGGGATTGCATACCTTTGATTGGGCCGGAGAACCGGGGAATCATATTGTTGGCGGCATTGCTGGGGCGATTGGGGGGGCGATGGGCAGTATTTTCGTCGGTGGTGGCGTGGGTTTATCGTCCGGCAGTGGCGATGCACTTCCCTATCGCAATCGTCTCGGTGCGGGAAAATATATTATTATCGTGCAGGGTTCCGAAAACTTGAAAAATCAAGCGACTCTTATCCTGCGTCAATTTAACCCCGAAAATCTGCAAGGATACGCCCTAGAACAGTGAACGGTTATCGGGAATAAGTTATCGGTCATTTGATTTTTTCCTAAGAATTTTTGATTAATTACCAGAAAACAATGTCACCAAGAGAAGAATTACTAAAGGGTGTTGAAAACCGCGAGGAGATAGCGAAAGTTATTGATAAAGCCGAACAAGCGATCAAGACTTGGGAAGTGACGGTGACAGACTTTCTTTCTCCCGCGGTTTTAGCGGAAGTAGAACGGGTTTTTCAGCGTTTAACCGATGTGTCAATGCAAAAATGGGGCGGTTATCCCCAAGCAGAAAGACAGCGCCTCGGTATTGCTAGAGTTGATCTACCTTTGACAGTAACAGATATTCCCCTATCTGCCCTTGATATTGCCGGTAATTTTCTTTTTGATACCGCTAACCACCGGGATTTTTTAGGGGCGATGTTGGGGACGGGTATCGTCCGGGAAAAAGTCGGCGATATAATCGTTTTAGGTGAGCGAGGAGCGCAGGCGATTGTAGTGCCTGAATTGGCAGATTTTTTATGTGCTAATTTACTACAAGTGCGTTCAGTTCCCGTGAAAACTAGCCCGATTCCTTTGACGGAATTAAAAGTTAGACCACCGCAAAAAAAAGAAATTAATACCGTGGAAGCTTCCTTACGTTTAGATGCGATCGCCTCGGCGGGGTTTGGCATTTCTCGCAGTAAAATGGCCGAAGCAATTAGCGCCGGGGATGTGCGAGTTAACTGGAAAGATATCAGTCAATCTAGTTATAACGTTAAAACCGGTGATTTGATTTCTTTTCGGGGAAAAGGTCGTCTAGAAGTGGGTGAGGTTACTGTGACAAAAAAAGAGCGCTATCGGGTTCATTTAACTAGATTTATTTAGTTTTTTCTGTCTCTAGAATTTGTGATTAGACAGATTAATTGCCATGGCTGATAATTTCGCCGTAATCGTGCAACTGTGTCAAGTTAGTCCCATCGGTAAACTATTACCGGGGGCGCTTTATGTTCATCGAGAAGCATTACATCAACTGGATACTATCCTCCAGAATTACGAACAACAAGCAAGAATTAATCAGCATTTATCTGAGGCAACAATAATTAAATTTAGCACCGATAAACCGAAAATATCTTATCTTTTTTATCCCGATTTTGATCGGGAACCTCACCCAGCTTTAACTAAAAGTTTAGTGGTAGATATGGGGACATTAATCTTAAGTGAATGGAATTATCAAAATGCCGATAATCCGCCCATTTTACACCGAAAAGAAACTTTTGTGACTAGGGACTATCCCCTTTATGAAGAATTCGAGCATCTCACAAAAATCGAGAGTGCTTTAGGACTTTTAAATAGTTCTTATCCCATCGGTACTAAACAGGAATGGCAACGGCTTTTAAGAAAGCATAACCTTGATTTTGCAGGAGATTATTTAGTTTGTAATCTAGAGGGACAAAGGGAAAAATCGATAATAATTGATCGCCACAAAGCCGCTCTTGTTCGCAAAACCCTTTCTCGTCCGACAAGATTAGCATTAGCGGCGGGATTATTCCTTCCTGAAACCACTTTTTTTGATTACGGTTGTGGTTATGGAGGTGATATAGAACGCCTAGCTGAACAGGGTTATCAAAGTGAAGGTTGGGATCCTTATTATCGTCCCGATAGTCCTTTAAGTGAATCTGATATTGTTAATTTAGGCTATGTAATTAATGTTATTGAATCCGCCGAAGAACGGCAGGAAGCCTTATTAAAAGCTTGGCAACTAACCCGTCAAGTTTTAATTGTTTCAGCACAGATTCTAATTGATGATAGCGAACGGGGTTTAATGGCTTATGAAGATGGAATTATAACCCGTCGTAATACCTTTCAAAAATACTATCAACAGGAAGAACTAAAACAGTATATTGATAACACTTTGGGGGTTGATTCTATTCCGATAACTTTGGGAGTTTATCTAGTTTTTCGAGAGGAAGAGAAAGCGGAAGCTTTTCGTTTATCCAGATGGCGTTCCCGCACTACCACTCCTAAAATTAAAACCCATCTCAAACGCTTTGAAGATTACGAAGATTTATTAACTCCCCTGATGGAATTTTACACCCAGCAGGGACGTTTACCCGTTGCGGGAGAATTATTACAAGAGGAGGAAATTAAGGCAGAATTTGGCACTTTTAGACGCGCTTTTCAAGTGATTTTACAAGTAACAGAAGCGGAAGAATGGGAGATAATTGCCGATAAAAGACGCGCCGATCTTTTACTTTATTTAGCTTTAAGTCAATTTAGCCACTGTCCGAAAGTACGGGAATTATCCCCCGCTACCCGTGCCGATTTTAAAGCTTTATTTGGCAGTTATCGCAATGCTTGCGCTTTAGCGGAAGAAGTGTTAATAAGTGCGGGAAATTTGCCAGCAATCGCTCGTACTTGTGAAAATAGTTCTCTAGGCAAACTTTCCCGTTATTCCCTAACTATTCATATTAGCATTCTGGAAAAATTACCGATGTTATTACGCTTATATGAAGGTTGTGCTAGTCAAACTATCGGACGGTTAGAAAATGCTAACGTTGTTCGTTTATCCTTTCGTCAACCCAAAATTTCCTATCTCTATTACCCCAATTTCGATACAGAAATACATCCGATTTTAGCCACTAGCATGGATGTATATTTAGGTTCGGCTGATTTTAGTTTTCGCGATTACCGGGATAGTCCTAATCCGCCAATTCTACACGAAAAAGAGCTTTTAGTAACGGCGGATTATCCTAACTATGATAAATTGGTTCGCTTAACTCAATTAGAAAAGGATTGGGGATTGTTAGAAGATAGAAAAGCGATCGAACGTTTACAGGGTTGGCAAAAATGTTTAGAGGAGAATTGTGCTACAATCAAAGGCTATCAGATCCTGTGGAGAAAAGATGCTGATCCCTATAAAGTGAGGATTTTACGCACTAAAATTAACGCCAGAAGAAATCAAAATAAGTCTTCCTGAGTAATTAAGTAAAATAGACGAGGTAATTAATTGTATGATGACTACGATTCGGTTACAAGGATTAGAAGATTTCGAGTTAAAAGCTAATGATCCTGAACAAAGAATGTTAATTTCTGGGGTTAATTGGCAACAGTACGAAACCCTCTTAAAACATTTAGAAGATAGTTCCAGTTATCGCATTACTTACTTAGATGGAATGGTAGAAATTATGGCTCCTAGTCGTCGTCACGAAGTTAGCAAAGAAGATATTGGTAGATTAGTGGAAGCTTATTTAGAATATGCTGAAATTGATTTCTGGGGATTAGGTTCCACCACGTTGCGAAAACAGGAAAAAGAAGCGGGGAAAGAACCTGACAAATGTTTTTGTTTATTTACAGAAAAAGAGTTTCCTGATTTGGCGATAGAAATAATCTTAACCAGTGGCAGCCTGAAAGTCTTGGAAGTTTATAAAAGATTGGGAACTCAAGAGGTTTGGTTTTGGCAAGATAATCAGTTAAAAATCTATTCTTTGCAAGAGAATGGCGAATATATTTTAATCCCTAAAAGTGCTTTATTACCGGATTTAAATTTAGAATTATTAGCCGAATATGTCAACCATCCTAATCCCCGTCTTGCTGTCAAAGAATTTCGCTCGCGTTTACCAGAAAATTCCTAGTTATAATAACTATTATCTTGCCGTGAATTCTCAAGTCAAATTTAACCTATCTATCCTAGCAATATTTTTATTTTCTCTGGCGATAAGATTCTGGAATCTCAGTCAATTTAATACTCTTGTTTTCGATGAAGTTTATTATGCTAAATACGGCAATGAATATCTAATCGGTAAAGAATTTTTCCAGTCTCATCCACCGTTAAGTCAATATTTAATTGCTATTAGTATCTGGATTGGTTCCCATTTTCCTGCCGATCCTGAAACCATTAATAATTTAACAGGTTCCCTGCGCTCAACTTTTAGTTATCGCTGGTTAAATGCTTTCACTGGTTCTTTTATTCCCCTAATTATTGGCGCAATTGCTTATCAATTAACCCAGAGAAAAACTGTATTTTTAATCACAACTTTTCTCGCTAGTTTAGACGGATTATTTCTGGTGGAATCCCGCTATGCTCTCAATAATATTTACTTAATTTTATTCGGTTTGTCTGGACAATTATTTTTTTTATTAGCACTCCAGAAAAATCAGAAACTCAATTGGCTATTATTATCGGGGGTTTGTTTTGGTTTAGCGGCAAATATTAAATGGAATGGCTTAGGATTTTTACTGGGAATATTTATTTTTATCGCTATTGCTTGGTTAATAAAATTATTCAAGCAAGAGCAGTCAAAAGATCATCTTTGGACAAAGGCAACTAACCTGAGATTAGAGTACATTTTTATCGCCTTAATTGTCTTTCCCCTAGTCACCTATAGTTTGCTGTGGATACCGCATCTTCTCGTCAACCATCAATATAATTTTTGGCAAGTACATCAAGAAATTTGGTCATTTCATCAGAGAATAAAAGGTAATCAATCTGATGTTCATCCCTATTGTTCTCCCTGGTATAGTTGGTTAGTAATGGGGCGACCTGTGGCTTATTATTTTAAGAGAGTAGGCGATAAAATTTATGATGTTCACGCTATGGGAAATCCGTTTTTATGGTGGTTTTCTACCGGAGCAATTCTAGTAGTTTTTAGTCGATTATTTAACCGAAAAGAGCGAGTAATTTCTGCCTATCTTATCTGTAACTATATTGCCAATCTGCTGCCCTGGTTAAAAATTAGTCGCTGTACCTTTCTCTATCATTATATGGCTGCCTATAGCTTCACTTTGATTGCCCTAGCTTGGCTCTTAGCCGATGGTTTAGAAAGTTCCAGTCCTATTTATAAAAATTGCTCGCGCTCACTCATAATTTTGATAATTTTTGCTTTTATCCATTGGCTACCAATTTATTTAGGCATTCCCCTGTCAGTGCGGGATTATTATCTGAGAATGATTTTTCCCAATTGGATTTAGGATGAAATTAGCGGCAAAAACTGATACAATAAAATCATGAAAAAAGCGATCGCAGGAGTTATGGGTAAACAAAGAATCTTATCTGGTGTGCAACCAACCGGCAATTTACATTTAGGCAATTATCTCGGTGCGATCCGCAATTGGGTGGAGGGACAAAAAGACTACGATAATTTCTTTTGTGTGGTCGATTTACACGCGATCACCGTTCCCCATAATCCCGCCACTCTTGCGGAGGATACTTTAGCAATTGCCGCTTTATATTTAGCCTGCGGAATTGATTTAGAATATGCGACTATCTTTGTCCAATCTCACGTTAAAGCTCATACAGAATTAACTTGGTTATTGAATTGTATCACCCCTTTAAATTGGTTAACCGATATGATTCAATTTAAGGAAAAAGCGATTAAACAGGGGGAAAATGTTGGCACAGGTTTACTCGATTATCCCGTGCTAATGGCCGCCGATATCCTACTCTACGATGCCGATAAAGTACCCGTGGGAGAAGATCAAAAACAACATTTAGAATTAACCCGCGATATAGCCGTTAGAATTAATCATCTTTTTGGGCAACCGAAACAACCAATTTTAAAACTTCCCGATCCGATGATCCGCAAGGAAGGAGCGCGGGTGATGAGTTTAACCGATGGCCGGAATAAAATGTCTAAATCCGATCCTTCCGAGATGAGTCGGATTAATATTCTCGATAGTCCCGATGTCATTGCCAAGAAAATTAAACGCTGTAAAACCGATCTAGTTAAGGGTTTAACTTTCGATGATCCAGAACGTCCCGAATGCCATAATTTATTAACTCTCTATAGCATTTTATCGGGAAAAAGTAAAGAGGTAGTCGCGGGAGAATGTGCCGATTTAGGTTGGGGACAATTTAAACCGATGTTAACAGAAGTTACCATAGAATCTCTGAAACCTATTCAGGAAAAATACGCTCAAATTAGAGAGGATAAAGATTATTTAGCCACAGTTTTACGACAAGGTCGTCTCAAAGCAGAAGCGGTGGCCAATCAAACTCTTGATCGAGTCAAAAATGCCATGGGTTATTTACCACCATTTTAGGGATAATTTTCGGGTGCATCTGATAATTATCCAATCTACTCAGTTGAGATTTTTCAAGGAAAACTCGCTACTTTATCACTCAATCTTTAGCTCTTGGTGGGGTTTTACCCCCCATCCAGGGTAAGGGAAGGAGAATGATTACAAAAGTTATTAAATTAAGCACAACTCCAGTGATATTTTGGTAAAATAAGGGCATAATTAAAACTATCAAAATACTTACCTTTGAGATTATGGTTGTACAGTCCCAGCGGAAACAAAAAAAACTATCGTCTAGGGAAGATGAGTCTCGTCCAATTGCCAGCAAGGAACAAAACTCTTATCTAGCAGAGGGAATTGTTGATCATCAATCAACTCAGATTGCTCCTTCCTCCTTACTACAGCCATTTTCTCCAGAGTTAGAAAAAGATAGAGCCAACAAATTTAATTTTCTTAAAGAAATTCTGGTTAGTCATCTTGGTCAACCTTTTTACTCGGACAATGGCTTTATTCTTTATCAAGGAGATGCCACAGACTTTTTGTCTAAGCTATCTCATAGTGACATAAAAATTGACCTCACTGTTACATCACCACCTTATAATATTGGCAAAGAATATGAACGAGTTCTTTCAATCAATGACTATGTTGATTGGTGTGCTAATTGGCTGCGGCAAATTTATCAGATTACTCAAGATAACGGCGCTTTGTGGCTAAATGTTGGTTATTTAGAAGTACCAGAAAAGGGATTATGTGTTCCGATTCCCTATCTTATTTGGGATAAGTCTCCCTTTTATCTTTTACAAGAAATTGTCTGGAAATATGGGGCAGGTGTTTCTACAAAAAATCGTCTTAGTCCTCGCAATGAAAAATGGCTTTTTTATCTCAAAAATTGCCAAGAATATACTTTTAACTTAGATAATATTCGTGACCCTAACGTTAAGTATCCCAATCAAAAGAAGAATGGTAAATATCGTTGTAATCCCCTCGGTAAAAATCCTTCTGATGTGTGGGAAGTTCCTAAAGTCACTACAGGAGAAACGCGCAGTTCTAAGGAAAGAACTGGACATCCCGCACAATTTCCTTTAGCAATTGTCGAGAGAATTATACAAGCTTCATCTAACCCCGTAGAAATAATTCTTGATCCCTTTGCTGGTTCTTGTTCTACAGGAATAGCGGCCTTGGGATTAGGAAGAATTTTTGTGGGTTTTGAAATTCGACCAGACTATTGCGAGATAGCTGCAGAGAGATTTAAAAGATTTAAAAAAGAAAGAAGCAATACTTATATTCAAGGCTCATTATTCTAGTATTAAGTAGTCGGACATAAATTCTGTTGTCTATCTTAAGAAATGTAAATTGCCGCAATTCTTACTGACGACCGACGACCGACGACCGACTCCTTACCCCACAGTTAACTTTACTTTTGTCCAACTACTTAAAAACGGATTTAGTATGATTGACTTTTTTTAACTTGTTTTCGCAGTTGCAATCCTTGGCAATGCGATCGCCAATAAAAGTAGCAGAGTCCGGCAGTTACCCCCAGACTAAGAATTGTTATCCCCGTGAGAATTTCCCACATCCCCGACTCGGTTACTAATATGTTGTAGTATTATAATAAGAGGATTTTTTTCCTGAAAAATTGACATATTTGAGGTTTTGATTATGCCTTATACAAACGAAGAAGGTGGACGCTTAAATAATTTCGCCGCCGAACCGAAAGTTTATCAAGCGGATCCCCCGACTAAATCGCAACAACGTAATTATCTTTTCTGGGGCGTTGCTGCGATCACACTTGTCGGTGGACTGTTAGCCGTCGCTTTTTACGCATCTCAAGCTGGCTAAAATTTAGTCCCTCGTAGTTGCGATTTAGCCTCTTTCACTCCTCTTTACCGCTAATATCACAACTACTCCCTATTTTAAGGCTTTTGACCCTGAATTAATGCCACTGCTGACTGAGACTTAGCCGCAGTCCCCTGTTTACCCTGAGATAACGCTAGACGGGCCGCCTCCTCTAAATCAGCGATCGCTTTTTCCCTGTTTCCCAATTTATAATAGGTCAAACCCCGATTGTGGTACGCTTCGGCAAAATTAGCATTGATTTTCAGACTCTCATTATAGTCCCTTAAAGCCATTTCCTGCTGTCCGGCTCGGTTATAGGACAGGGCGCGATTATAGAAAATGCGATCCTGTCCTCTAGTTCCCTGTAAACTCAAAGCTTTTGTGTAATCCTCGATCGCTTCTAGGTGTCTTCCCAAGTCATCCTTAGCATTACCGCGATAAATAAAGAAATCAGCAAAATTTCCGTTTAAAGCGATCGCTTTTGTGCAATCTTCCACCGCTGCCTCGTATTTTTTCGTCAGATAATAGGCATAACAACGATTACCGAGAGCATTAACATAATTAGAGTTGATTGTCAAGGCCTGGGTATAATCTGCGATCGCTCGCTCGTACTGGCCGAGAACTAATTCCGCATAGCCGCGATTATAGTAAGCATCGGCATCCTTCGGTTCTAATTGTAGAGCTTGAGTAAAATCTGCGATCGCCCCTGAGTAATCCCCTGCGGTTAAACGATCCACCCCCCGATTATAAAATTCTACAGCTTTCACGGGGTTAGCGGTAGTTTGAGCGCTTAGGGGAGAGATAGTCAGTAAAAAAGTGGCTATAGCCATAATAATTGTCAATTTTTTCTTAATTTTCATAATCCGTTCACCTAAACAATTCAAGGTAAAATTAAACAGCCCTACTCACAGGTCAAAATATCATGATTAAATCTCTTTTGGCGACTTTCCTCCTAATTACCACCCTCCTCTTAACCGGTTGTGCAACTCCCATCGCTGGACTGCAAGGATACACCAGTGGCAGCCAAGGCTATCAATTTTTATATCCTAAGGGTTGGACGCAGGTGGATGTGAAAAAGGTTGCAGGAGTAGATGTGGTTTTTCATGACCTGATCGAAACGAGCGAAAATTTAAGCGTTATTATCAATCCCATCCCCGACAATAAAACCTTAACAGATTTAGGGACACCCTCGGAAGTGGGCTATCGTCTCCTGAAAAATAACAGTCTTAACCCCAATCTCGATAAGGAAGTAGAATTAATTCGCTCAGAATCCCATCAAATCGACGGCAAAGATTACTATATCCTCGAATATCAAGTTAAATTAGCCAACGGCCAAGAACGTCATAATCTGGCCAGCGTCACGGTTAATAATAATAAACTCTATTCTTTTAATCTTTCCACTTCCCAAAAACGTTGGACGCAAATTCAAGAACTCTTTGAAACTATCGTTGATTCTTTCTCGGTTAGTTAGGGAAACTGGCAACAGGCAATAGTAAAATGTAGGGTGCGTTAGACGGCAAAAATTCCTGTTTTGACTTCAAGGTAACAATCCGTCGTAACGCACCACTGGCAACAGGCAATAGTAAAATGTAGGGTGCGTTAGACGGCAAAAATTCCTGTTTTGACTTAAAGGTAAAAATCCGTCGTAACGCACCACTGGCAATAGGCAATAGTAAAATGTAGGTGCGTTAGACGGCAAAAATTCCTGTTTTGACTTAAAGGTAAAAATCCGTCGTAACGCACCACCTATCATCAACTAGGTAGCCGGTTTACAATTAAAGATAACAGACAAAGAACCAGAAGCCTGTCCCACTATCTAACAATTAATTGAGATTACTTACTGAATGAGTAATCAGTAATCAGTGGGGAACTGATAACTGATAACTGATAACCGGTAACTGATAACTGATAACTGATAACTGGTAACTGATAACTGATAACTGATAACTGATAACTGATAACTGATAACTGATAACCGGTAACTGAATATGAGTAACTCGGAAGAAAATAGACTAGATAGACTCGAATCTCTTGCTGAAAATACCCTAACAGGACTACAGGAGATTAAATTAGGATTACAGGAGATTAGATTAGGATTACAGGAAACCAATCAGGGATTAAAAGAAACTAGAGCGATCGCTAATTCTAACGCCAAATCGATCGAAGCGTTAACTAATAGTCTTGCTGAGTCTAAAAAAGAATGGGAAAAAGATAGACGGGGACTTTATCAACTGCTAGGACAATTAACTCGATCGATGTCGGATTTTTATGAGGTTCAGTCAGATTTTTACAATCGATTTGACAAAATTGAAGAAAGAAAATCACGCATGGTTGAGATTTTAGATCGTTATTTACCCCCCGAAAATCCTGCCAATTCCTAGCAGAAATAGCTAAAAAACTGATAACTGATGGTGGGTTACGGCAAATAGATAAATTGATAATTAAGTCTAATAATTTGTCATTGCCTAACCCACCCTACCTAACTATCTCCTATCTCCTATCTCTTTTTACTGAAAAAACTATGTCCATTCCCTTGATTCTTGCTTCCGCTTCTCCTGCGCGCAAAAAACTATTACAAATGGTGGGAATCGATCCGATTGTGCGGGTAAGTAACTTTGATGAATCGACAATTAATGCTGATGATACTCTCCATCTTGTCCAAACTTTAGCCCAATGTAAAGCGCAAACGATCGCCCCTAAATTTGATACAGGATTGATTCTTGGTTGCGATTCCGTCTTAGAAGTAGCGGGGGAAGTCTATGGCAAACCCAAGGATAAATCAGAAGCGATCGAGCGTTGGCAAAAAATGCGCGGTCAGGTGGGTACACTCTATACAGGTCATGCTTTAATCGATCGAGTTAATCATCAAACTTTGACTCGTTGTGGGATCACTAAAGTTCACTTTGCCAATATCAGCGATCAAACAATTATTGCCTACGTTGACACCGAAGAACCCCTCAAATGTGCTGGCTGTTTTGCCCTAGAAGGAAAGGGGGGTCTATTCGTGGAAAGACTAGAGGGATGTCACAGTAATGTTATCGGTTTAAGTTTGCCCCTATTTAGGCAGATGTTAACGGATTTTGGCTACCAAATCACTGACTTTTGGTGATCTTTTTGTCGATGATTTCCCCAAATTTATTGACAAAAAGACTTGACAAATTCTCAGATTTGCGTTAACCTTTTATTATAATGGGAATCCGTGTCGCCCTGCGAACCCCTCTTTTTTCTATCGGATAGCCGCAAAATTTTTAACCCTTTCCTTTTCACTTTTTCCCGAAAAAACTATGTCTTGCTTGCGCGTGGGAATTGCCGGTCCGGTGGGTTCAGGAAAAACAGCCCTGCTCGATGCCCTGTGTAAAAATTTGCGGGATCAATATCCGATCGCCGTAGTCACCAATGACATTTATACTCAAGAAGATGCCCAATTTTTAGTGCGATCGCAAGCTTTAGCCCCGGAAAGAATTTTAGGAGTAGAAACGGGAGGATGTCCCCATACAGCTATTCGCGAGGATGCCTCAATTAACTTAGTTGCCATTGAACAGTTAGAGAGAAAATTTGCTAACTTAAAGTTAATTTTTCTGGAAAGTGGTGGCGACAATTTAGCGGCAACCTTTAGCCCCGAATTAGTAGATTTAACCATCTATGTGATTGACGTGGCAGCCGGAGATAAAATCCCTCGCAAGGGGGGACCCGGTATCACCAAATCGGATTTATTGGTAATTAATAAAATAGATTTAGCCCCGATGGTGGGGGCAGATTTAGGAGTGATGGATAGAGATGCCAAAAAGATGCGCGGGGATAAACCCTTTATCTTCACCAACTTGAAAACACGGGAAGGATTAGAGCGAGTGATTGCCTTTATCGAAAAGAATTTATAATAACTCTTGCTAGGAATAAAAAAGAGAGCGCCAGAAAAACTTAGGTAAAGCTAACATTCTTTTCCAGCGCCAAGGTTCCTGATAGAGTCGATACAACCACTCTAAATTATTGTCACAGAAAAAGCGAGGGGCGCGGATTTTTGTCCCGGACCAGATATCAAAACTGCCCCCCACACCTACCCAGATAGCTTGGGGACAGAGATATCGATGTTCCCTAATCCAATATTCTTGTCGGGGTACTCCCAAACCAACTAAAATTAACCGCGGTTGTTGATCTTTTAATACCTCGATCCAATCGGACATTTCCTGGGAGGATAGATAACCGTGGTTAGCCAGAATACGGATATTAGGTATCTTTTTTTGCCAATTACTTGCCGCTTGTTCAGTAATCCCCGGTTTACCACCAAAAAAAGCAATAGGAAAACTTTCTCCCTGCATTCCTAACTCAGTAATTAAGGATTCTGATAATTCAATACCGGGGCAGCGGGGTTGTTTTTTACCCCTTAATTTTAAGTAGATGACAATCCCGGCGCCGTCGGGAATAACTAAATCTGCTTCCCGAATAACTTGGGCTACTTTGGCATCATTTTCCCCTAACATTGCCATTTCTGCATTAAGAGTGACAACGTGGGAACCAAAACCTTGATAGAGGCGATCGATTAACCAACGACTGTAGTTATCGAGGAGATGAACTGGTAAACCAAGAACAGAATATTTGGGGGGAGTTTCTAACATATAAGTCATCTTGATTTAGTTGTCATTTTATCGAGAAATTGGCACAAAATCCACCCCAAAACTAGAACGAGAACCGGGTTTAACTACCACTAATTGCACGGATTGATTGCGATCGCCAGACGGTAAAAATCGCACTGGATTAGTCGCCCCGGGAACAGAAAAATCACTGCTTCTTAACGCCTGTTGAACTCCCTCGCGGCTAGATTCTGCCTTAATGCCAGCGATTAAAGCCTGGGTAGCGTCATAGGCGGTGGCAGTGCGCCAATTTACGTCTCCTTGCCACAATTGGCGGGATTTATTCACAAAAGGACTGTTCGGATTAGCCCCTAAATGCCAAGCGACAGCGACAATCATGCCCAGGGCGTTTTTTCCGCCTACATCCAGAGTTTTGGGGCTATAAACGTCATCACCCGCCACAATCGGTAATTTTTGGCCATTGATTTGAACCACCTGCAAAGCCTTATCTAGGGTACCACTATCCCCAAGAAGGGCGATTAGATTTGCTCCCTCCTGTTGAGCTTGTTGGAGGCTTTTAGAAGGGGTAAAAGTGAGGGAAGATAGATCAAATTCACTCACCACTTGACCTCCTCCTAATCCTAAAGCGGTGATAAATTCAGATTTTAGGGATTGACTATAATTACTTTGGGAGTTAAAAAATACCACTGCCTTGACGTTAGGAATTTTTTGCAAGCTAGATTCGGCTAATGCCCGTGCCGCCACAAAATCACTGGGAACAGAACGAAAGATATAGTCACCAAAATTGGAGAGTTTAACTGAGGTACTGATGGGGGAAATCATTACTAATCCTGCTTTTTGATAGATAGCCGCCGCCGCTAAAGAGGTGTCACTGCTAGTGTGTCCTACTACTCCTAAAATGCTGTTGTCAGCCGCTAATTTTTGGGCAATTTGAGCGGCAATTTCGGGACTATCAGCATCATCAGCAATGAGAACTTTTAAAGGAGTGCCATTAATTCCTCCGGTTTGATTGATTTGATTTTGAGATTGGGCAACTCCTCGTAAAACTTCTAGGGCGGTGTTGACATTGCTACCAATTGGCACGGAAACGGCGATACTATGGGACTTAGCTTGACCAATACGGGCGTTATTTAAGTAGATGAGAGCTTCCGGATCATTTTGATTAGCTCGCAGGGATTTTTCTAGGAGGTAAACTGCTTGCTGAAAGTCTCCTTTTCCGATCGCCTGTATGGCGGCTTGTTTGTCAGAAGAAGCCCCTTCAACTATTAATAATTTTTCCCCTTGACTAAATTTTGCCTGTGCCGATACCGATTTTTGCCTGGGTGATATTTTCTCGATTTCGGAAAGATTGGTTGGGTTATTTTTTCCTTGAAAACGATTGTATAACCACCAACCACCAGCCCCAAAAAATACTAGGGTAATCACCAAGGCTAAAAGCAGGGTAACGGTCTCATTTTTCTTGCTCATGGGTTGATCAACTAAGATTAAATTAATGGTTTAATCGAGATTTATAGTTAATAAAAGTAACATTTTTTTGTTTTTAATATGCTAATTCAAGTCTGAATTGCACCAATATCCGATCTACCTTGATAGAATACCTCATTTGGGGTCTGATAGTCAAGACATTGTTGAAATGCGTCTTAGCTTATTAGCCATACTTTACCTTTTTGTTTGGGAATCTTCTAAATGTTTTACCAAAACATTTGAGGATAAAGGACCGTGTAAATGACTCCAGGGTAAAACCTGTTCTAAACGCCATTGTTGATGAACATAATAATCTAGAGGGGGAATTTGTCCTTTTAGTTCCTTAAAAGCCCGTTTATAACTGCCTAAAGAATCACCGTAGCCACGGGTTAATTCTAATAGGGAGGTTAAGCGGCGATCACCTCTAGATAATAGGGCTTGAATCACTGACCAATTATAACTCTCTGGTCGAAATTCTATGCCCTGTTTACCTAATTGTTTCTCTAGATATTTTAATCTTTTTTCGGCCATTTTATTAACTCCAAACCACTGAAAAGGAGTATGGGATTTAGGCACAAAGGTGCTGCAACCGAAAGAGATTCGCAGTCCAGAGGCGGCTTTTTTTAAGGCTATTAACATTTCCACAGTCGCCGCAATATCTTCGGTTTCTTCTCCCGGTATTCCCACCATACCATAGAGTTTTATCCCTTTTAAACCGCCCGCTTTAGCATTAATAGCAGCTTGGATAATTTCATCATTGGCTAACTTTTTGTTGATAATTTCCCGCAAGCGATCGGAACCACTTTCTACGGCAATAGTAATTGATTTGGTGTCTCTTTGGGATAAAATTCTGGCTAATTTTTCCGTGACAGTATTAGTTCTAACTGAAGCGATCGAGAGTCTAACTCCCTCAAATTGTGGTTGAAAAAGATAATCGAGTAAGGTGTCAAATTCAGGATGTTGGCTGACGGAAGCACCTAATAAACCCAGGCGATCAGTCACTTTTAAACCTTTTTCAATGGCGGGAATTAAAGATTCTAAACTAGCGGTACGAAAGGGTAAAGTTAGATAACTAGCTAAACAAAAACGGCACATTTCTGGACAACTTCGCACCACCTCTACCATATAAATATTCTCCCATGCCGCTTGTTTTGTTACCACCGTAGAAGCAGAAAGGGTATTACTGCGATAGGTTTGTTTACTAACAAAGGTAGGAACATTATTATCTATGGGCAGAATTGCCGTAATTTCGCCATCGGGACTATCATAATTAACGGTATATAAACTAGGAACATACACCCCCGGAACCTGGGCTAAATGACGGAGTTTGGTCGGTCGATCGGCGTTTCTCACCTCTTGATAGGCATTAATAAAATCAGCAATTAAGTTTTCACCATCTCCCAATAAAATTACATCAAAAAAAGCGGCAAAAGGTTCGGGATTAGCGGTTAAAACTGGCCCACCTCCGAAAATTATCGCTTGCCTATCTTGCCGTTGATGACTGTGACAAGGAATTTCTAAAGATTCTAACAGCGAGAGGATATTAACATAGTCTAATTCCCAAGAAAAGGAAAAGCCGACTAATTCGGGATAACGGGGTAAAGATTCTTGAAAATCCGTAAATAAACGACTAACTTGTATATCCGATCGCAGGGCTAAAGTTGCCCAAACAATTTGATAACCTAAACTGGTTATACCCACAGAATACTGATTAGGAAAGGCAAAAATAGTTCTAATGGCATCACTGTGGGGTATTGCGGGAGTAAAGAGGAGTTTTTCGTCTTGTAAGATGGTCATTTCAGTTATCAGTTATCAGTTATCAGTTATCAGTGACTACCAGCAGTCTTTAGTAGCTTTTAATTTTCATTCTCTTGAAAGGGGAGGCTTGTTACCTCTTGTTTTTGGTCATATAAGTAGGTGGGTGGAATTAAATATAAGATGAACGTAGGTTGGGTTGAAGAATGAAACCCAACGCCCGCATGGGTTACGCTACTGCTAACCCATCCTACAAATAATTGTGCCTCCCTACTTATAAGTTTAATTTAATCGGGGGGTGAAGGGGAGGAAAATATCTCAATATACAGTTCTAGGATCATATCTAAGGTTATGATCCTAGGGAGTCGGTGGTCAAGAACAAATTTAAGTTATACTTCCTCCCTAGGGATAGCTATTGTATTTACAGGAGATTTTCTCTTATATCCTAGCAATTTTCACAGCTTAACTAGGTGTCGATTTTATTCCTGAGCGCTGCTTTCAAGCAACTCTTTATCTCCTTCACCCCAGCCGGAACGAAATCTATGAATAACCCAGAAGAATACGTTATAATCATGGCGAAAATCCTAGATTTAACCATTCCCGATCGCTATTTAAATTCTGTGGTTGAAAACTGGCAACGCTTGCAAGAAATCGCCAGTTTAGTGACAGAATTTCCCTTAGAGGATGACGGGGAAAGCGCCCTCAGCTTTGAACCATGACTATTTCTGTGAGCAATTTAGCTCGATCGATCCAAAATCGTCAAACTAGCGCCTTAGAAGTTATTAGCCAGACTTTAGCGGAGATAGAGGCGAAAAATCGCCATTTAAATTGCTTTACCGACATTTTACACCCTAGAGCGCTCGCTCAAGCCCAAAAAATCGATCTAGCGATCGCCAATGGGGAACCCGTCGGTGTCTTAGCAGGAGTCCCCTTCGCCGTCAAAAATCTCTTTGATATCGAGGGTATTGTCACCCTTGCCGGTTCCAAAATCAATCGAGATCACCCTGCCGCCGGACAAGATGCGATCGCTATACAAACCCTAGAAGCAGCCGGGGCAGTTTTGGTGGGGGCGACCAATATGGATGAGTACGCCTACGGTTTTGTCACCGAAAATGCCCATTATGGGGCCACTCCCAACCCCCGCGATCCTAGTCGCGTCTCGGGGGGATCCTCCGGCGGTTCCGCCGCTGCCGTTGCCGCTAATTTAGTGCCTCTCGCCCTCGGTTCCGATACTAATGGTTCCGTGAGGGTTCCCGCCGCTTGTTGTGGCGTAGTGGGGCTAAAACCCACCTTTGGGCGCGTATCCCGTCAGGGCCTATTTTTGTTCGTTAGTAGTTTGGATCATCCGGGATTTTTTAGCGGCAATGTGGCGGATATGGCGGCTATTTGGAGTCTTTTTGCCAAAAATAACCTTAAAGCCCCTTTAAATGGCTTAGAGGGCGTAAAAATAGCCCTTGCCGACGATTATTTTCAGCAGGGAGCCGAACCAGAAGTAATCGAGTCGGTGATAGCGATCGCCGAACGTTTAGGGGTGAGCCAAAAAATCACCATTCCCGAAACCGTCCGCGCCAGGGCAGCCGCCTATATAATTACCGCTGCAGAAGGAGCAAATTGGCATTTACCGCGTTTACAGACCAGATTAGAGGATTTTGACCCCGCAACCCGGGATCGCTTCTTGGCAGGGGCATTAATTCCCTCTAGCTGGTATTTACAGGCTCAACGTTTTCGCCGTTGGTATCGCGATCGTCTGCGAGAGATTTTCAGCGAAGTCGATATTATTCTCACCCCGACGATTCCCTGTATTGCGCCACCGTTAGGAGTAGAAAAAATGATTATTGACGGGCAAGAGCTATTAATTAGACCTAATTTAGGCAGATTCACCCAACCTTTTTCTTTTATCGGTTTACCAGCCCTTTCTTTGCCGATTAAACGTTCATCCAGGCTACCTTTAGGTTTACAAATCATCGCCGCACCCGATCGCGAAGACTTAATCCTAAGGGTAGCCAGGGTTTTAGAAGAAATGCTCATAGATATCCCGCACAAGTGAGATTTCAAGGGCTTACTTCCTCTTAAAATCCCTAATTTAGGCACTTATAAGCGAAAATGTTACTTTTATAGTCTGAGTAGGGTTGGCTGAATAAATGTGAAATATAGACGAGGTAAGGGGTTTGAGGGAATGTTTGGCGAAGCAGCTGCAAGATTTTCAAGCTAGTGGCTCAAAAACCTTGCATCTTGAGCGGCTGGCGTCCTGGTAGGTCTTCAAATAATATCTGTAGGGGCGAAGCATTCGGGCAATAACCTATCGCTGAAACCGTAGATTTTCTATCCGAATGCTTCGCCCCTACTTTTTCAGCAAACCCTAAGTAAACAATCTACTGGCTCGGAGACTCCTTTTCAATCACATCTAACCAAGCGGCGGCCGAGCGCTCCCAAGTGTCAGTTAGGGCAATTTGACGACATCTTTCGCGCTCTTGGGCTAAAAGCTGGGGATTTTTCAGTAATTCGACGATTTTCCAGGCTATAGCTTCCTGAGTAGCCGGATCGGTTACTTCCCCCGGCACTTTCACACAGTAGTCCTTTTCTCGAAAAACAGCAAAATCCGTCACCACCGGCAGACAGCCTACCACTGCTGACTCGCGCACAGAAATACAATCGATCTCACGATAGGTGCAACCGTAGTAATGAATAGCAGAGCGAGCTTTTTCCTCGATTAGTTGACGATAACCCATCATTCCGCGATCAACTACCCCCGGACTAGCTTTAATCAAAGCGATTAAATTATCGCGCCATTCCTTGCGATCGCCACTGCCATCCCGTTTAGTAAAACCATAGTAGAGATGTAACTCGGCTGCGGGAATTGCCGCCTTGATAATCGGCCAGCCATGCTTTAACATCGACTCTAGGCCGCGATAATAACGAGAGGCATAGACTAGACGATAGGGAATATACTCACTTTCTGGCACTGTCTCACTTATAGCCAAAAGGGAAGTATCGATACCATTAGGAACAATCGGACATTGATTATCGGCACAGAAATCCAGTAAATCCCGTTGATATTGGCTTTTACAGAAAATTTTGTCATATCTAGCCAAAATTTCCGGGGTATAGGAGTCTGCCGGCACTTTAATATCTTGCCAATCAAAAAAAATTCGTTCTGCCTTGGTACCCGGACGGCAATAGGTGGGATGACGAGAGATCACCAATGTCTCAAAGTGATCCTGCCAATTCATGTGGTAATAATTAACATAGCGAATACCGTCCTGTTCCCCTTCCATACCCTCACAATTGCCGAAAATCGTCACTTTATAGCCGCGTTTCGTCCATTCCTGCGCTAAAAAAGCCACCGATGCCTGGGTGCCACTGGCCCCCCGTTGCCAAATTTCCGCCGGACGCATGGGACGATATTTTTCTGTGTAAATAACGATCGATTTTTTCGGCCAACGACGGGCGCTCAAACGCTGTTTAATTTGAAATAGGGAAGGTGCGCTGGCCCGTAGCCATTGTTTGAGATTAGATTGTAGGGATGGAGTAGCTTGTGACACTCTTTTTCTCCAAGATCGAGGAAAAATAGGGGCGATAGGTGATAGAGTCTTAGTTTCTCGAATTTAACTCGATTTCTCGACTCAGTAGAACAATTCGAGCCTATCATATAATAGGTTCAAGTCAAAAATCAATCTTTATTATTGCCAGCTATCTGCGAGGAAATCTATGAAAATTGTCATCCCGATCTTATTTTATAGCAAAGGAGGAGTAGAAAGAGTCATTATCTCTTTAATACCTAGCTTATTAGAATACGTCGAACAAATTATTATCGTCCTCCCTCGTAAGGAAATTGAATATTTTAGATATTTAATGCCTGATTCCGATAAACTTATCTATGAGGATCTTGCTTTTTACCCCCAGAGTTTTGAGACAAAATTAATCTATTTTTATGTTCTTCTAGCGAATTTTTACAAAACCCTAAGACTGAATGCTCTTCATCGTCTTTTCTCTCGTAGAATTGAACTTTTACGCATCGAAGCAAGAATTAATCAGATTGTCAAGCGTTACCAAGCTGATCACTGTTTGTATGGGATGACTAATCGGATTTCTCCCCCCAATGTCAAGGTTACTTTAAGTGGCATTATTTATGATGTCTTTTGGCAATTTGCTCCCTTAACTTACTCAGAATCCTATCAAGAACCCTACAATGAAGCGTTAAAAGAATGGTTAGATCGGGCCGATCTACTGTTCACAATTTCCCAAAAAACTAAAGACGATGTTTTAAAAGTTTTTCCCAATGCTACCTATGCTAGTAAGTTAAAAGCTGTACCCTTAGCAGGACTTATCGAGCAGTCTAATCCCAAGATTGATTTAGTCAAAAGCGAGCTAGTTACTTTTTATTTTCCCTCCTCTTTTGGTATCTACAAAGATCATCTGACTTTACTGAAAGCAGCCATTACACTAGCGAAAAAAGGTTTAAAATTTCAAATAGTTTTTATCGGTAAAGAAACCGATAATCTAGTTAATGGAAATCTGCAATTATCTCAACAGTCCCAAACTCAAGAATACCAAGATTATCTCAAAGAATGTAACCGAGTTTATCGGGAAAATCAAGAAATTTTCGAGAGTCATATCAAGGGATTAGGTTATCAAGACTATGAAACCTTACAATTTTATTATCAAACCTGTTCCTCTGTGGTATTTCCCTCAAAATACGAAGGTTTTGGATTAGCAATAGCGGAAGCCATTTTACAAGGTATTCCCGTTATCGCTTCCGATTTAGAAGTGTTTCAAGAACAGGTAGAATTATATAATTGTCCCGAAAGAGTGCAATTCTATCCTAGGGGAGATGCGGAGAGTTTAGCCAACTGTTTAGAACAATTTATCCTCAATCCAATTCCTCGCTTGTTACCCGAAGATATCCCCAATAAAATTAATCTCTGGACTTGGGAAGATGTGGCGAAAAAATATGTAGAACTACTGAAAGAAAATGCAGGTTACTGATCTCTATATCTACCCGATTAAATCCTGTCGAGGTATTCAATTATCCCAAGCTGAAGTGACTCCTAAAGGTTTACTCTGGGATCGAGAAATGATGTTAGTGGATGGCAAGGGTAAATTTATCACTCAAAGGGAATATCCGCAATTAGCCACCGTTTCTGTCACGATGACAGAGGATAATTTTTCTCTGAAAACATCTCAAGATTCCCTGACTTTCCAGCCTAATTTCACAGGAGAAAAAAGAGCGGTTCAAATCTGGGAATCTCACACCATAGCCATAGATCAAGGGGATGAAATCGCCGAATGGTTCGAGAAAATTCTCGACATTCCCTGTCGTTTAGTGCGACAATCTCCTGATTATCCACGTCCTGCGAATCCTCGCTATGCGGGGAATGATCATACTCCCGTCAGCTTTGCCGATGGTTATCCAATTTTATTAACTAATACTGCTTCTTTAGAGGACTTAAATCGGCGTTTAGTTGCACCAGTGCCGATGAATCGTTTTCGTCCTAATATTGTTATTAGTAGCGATCGAGCTTTTAGCGAAAGTAGTTGGCAAAAGATCACAATTGGAGAGATAAATTATGCCCTAGTTAAATCCTGTAGTCGCTGTATTATCACCACCACCGATCAAGAAACAGGTAGGAGAAATCCCCAGCAAGAACCTTTAAAAACCTTAAGCACTTTTCGCAGTTTCCCCGGGGGCATCATGTTCGGAGAAAATGTCATCCCCGAAAAGACAGGTACAATTAAAGTCGGCGATCCTATTACCGTAATCTAGAGATATAGAGATATAGGGGGATAGGGAAATGGGGTTATCAGTTATCAGTTATCAGTTATCAGTTATCAGATGTGAGTTTTCAGTTCACTGATTACTGTTCACTGTTCACAGCAAAAAACTCCCCACTCCCCACTGATAACTGTGCGGGCATCAAGGTTAAGATAAATAACCATAAGAACAATACTTGACTAGAGACACTGAAACCATGCCCCTTGATACCGCATCGATTTTAGAAGTATTACGTCCCGTTCAAGATCCAGAACTACAAAAAAGCCTAGTGGAATTGAACATGATCCGCAATGTGGCGATCGATGGCGGAAAAGTTAGCTTTACCCTAGTTTTGACCACTCCTGCCTGTCCTTTGCGCGAATTTATCGTGGAAGACTGCCAAAAAGCTGTTAAACAGCTGCCCGGGGTGGAAAGTGTCGCCGTGGCAGTAACTGCCGAAACCCCGCAACAAAAAGCTTTACCCGATCGCCAAGGTGTGGAGGGGGTTAAAAATATTATCGCCGTTTCCAGTGGTAAGGGCGGTGTGGGAAAAAGTACCGTGGCTGTCAATATCGCCGTCGCCTTGGCTCATTTAGGGGCAAAAGTGGGGCTATTAGACGCGGACATCTACGGCCCCAACGCCCCGACAATGTTGGGCTTAAATGACGCACAAGTGACGGTACAGGGCGCAAATGGCGAGATATTGGAACCCGCTTTTAACCATGGCATCAAAATGGTTTCCATGGGCTTTTTGATCAACCCCGATCAACCGGTAATCTGGCGCGGTCCGATGTTAAACGGCATTATCCGTCAGTTTCTCTATCAAGTCAATTGGGGCGATTTAGACTATTTAATCGTCGATATGCCTCCCGGTACCGGGGATGCACAATTAACTTTAATTCAATCGGTCCCCCTAGCGGGTGCGGTGATTGTCACCACTCCCCAGACGGTTTCTTTAATTGATGCGCGCCGGGGTTTAAAAATGTTCCAACAGCTAGGGGCGCGGGTTTTGGGTATCGTGGAAAATATGAGTTATTTTATCCCTCCCGATCAGCCCGATCGCTCCTATGATCTATTTGGGTCCGGTGGTGGGGAAAAAACCTCGCAAGAATTGGGCATTCCTTTACTGGGATGTGTACCTCTGGAGATATCCCTCCGGGAGGGCGGTGATACTGGTGTACCGGTAGTCTTGGGGCAACCAGAATCGGCCTCAGCTAAAGCCCTGATAGCGATCGCTCGTCAGGTGGCGGCGAAAGTATCCGTGGCAGCCTATAGTTAGGGTTTGCGGCAAAAAGTTTTCCCTAGGGGCAGGGTGTAGGGTGTAGGGTGTAGGGTTTTACCCATTTTCAGGGAAAAAGTCCCTAAATTTTCCCCCCAATCACTCCAATGTCCGGTGCTTTTGGATTTCAAAAAGGTCTAAAAGTCTTATCGAACAATGTTTTTAGATTTATTGAGCAAACCCTAGTTAGTTAGTAAATGTGGGGAGAGAAATGGTGAGAAGACAGTCCCTTATTAGTAGGAAACTAAGGGGTTTTAATGAGCGGTTTAGCTTCATTTTCCGGGATATAGCCCAAATTGATTGGCTTTTGTTCGTTTTGGTGACGGGTTTAACCGTTTTCGGTGGTTTAATGATTCGTAGTGCCGAAAGACATACCACTGCTCTCGACTGGTGGCAACACTGGTTATTCGGGGCCGGGGGAGTGGCGATCGCTTTATTTCTGGCCCGTTGTCGTTACGAAAGTCTGCTGAAATGGCACTGGTTAACCTATCTTCTCACCAATCTCTCCCTAATTGCAGTAATTATCCTAGGGGTGACGGCGAATGGGGCGCAAAGTTGGATTAATATCGGCAGTTTTAACGTGCAACCGTCGGAATTTGCCAAGGTAGGTTTAATTATCACCCTAGCAGCCCTCCTACATCATCGTCCCGCCGATAATCTTTTTGCGATCGCTCGTGTTTTTGCCGTCACTGCCATCCCCTGGGTGTTAATTATGGCGCAGCCGGACCTGGGGACGGGATTAGTCTTTGGTGCAATTACCCTAGGCATGATTTACTGGGCTAATGCGAAACTACCTTGGATGATTATCCTCTTATCTCCCCTCGCATCGGTTTTTCTGTTTAATTTACTTTTTCCTGCTTGGATTGTTTTAGCAATTATCATCGCTGTGCTTGCTTGGTTTACCCTTCCCTACCGTTTTTTATCTACTTTCATCGTGGTGGCAACTAATCTGGCAGTGGGTAAATTAGGCGAGGTTTTTTGGGGTTTATTGAAAGAATATCAAAAAGATCGTTTAACCCTATTTCTTCACCCAGAAAAGAATCCTTTGGGGGGAGGTTATCAATTAATTCAATCCCGCATTGCCATCGGATCGGGAGAATTATTGGGACGGGGATTACACCAAGGCACCCAAACCCAATTAAATTTTATTCCCGAACAACACACCGATTTTATCTTCTCCGTAGTCGGAGAAGAATTCGGTTTTGTCGGCAGTATTCTAGTTTTAATAGCTTTCTGGTTAGTTTGTTGGCGTTTGTTAGTTATTGCTAATACTGCTAAAGAAAACTTCGGTTCTTTAATAGCGATCGGTGTTCTCTCGATGATCGCTTTTCAGGCAATTCTTAATATTAGCATGACCGTGGGATTAGCCCCGATTACAGGGATTCCTCTACCTTGGTTAAGTTATGGACGTTCATCTTTATTAACCAATTTTATTGCCTTGGGTTTAGTGGAATCCGTGGCTAATTATCGCCCCCGTAAGCGTTTGTACTAAGTAGTTGTGCAGTTATCAGTTATCAGTTATCAGTTATCAGTTATCAGATTTGAGTTTTAAGTGTGGAGTATTAAATAGAAGTTTCCTACTATCTTTTTACTGATTACTGTTTACTGTTTACTGATCACTGATCACTGAGTTGATCTTGGGTACGGGAGAGCCAATAACCGACATTAAAAAACTTTCTTTCACCAGAAAACTCTCGAATCGAAGGACTACAATTTAAATCATCCAATCTACTAATCTATTTATTTTTATCCACTTGCCTTTTGCGTGAGTGCTTTTTGCATGAGTGCCTGTCCTCATAAATAGCCGATAATCAAAGGATTTAGTATGATTTAGCGGAAATTTTTCTTAAATTTTTCTTAAATGCTTGACATTGGCCGGATTAGTGCTTATGATGTTTTCCATCACCCAAACAAAGGCAAATTATTTGCACAATCCCGATTCTGAAAGCCATGCACAGCAAAGCTTTCAAGGGTTAGTACGGGTTGTTAGTTTTGTCTGAGTGATTAAACCTATTCACTTGAAATTACCAGAGGAATAACAATAGCATATCCCAACGATCAACAAGGTAAAGCACTTCCTTTCTTTGCTCGTTTCTTGTCCGTAAGCAAAGAGGAATCTTCCATCAAGTCTCCTTCCCCTGAGCCTACCTACGGGGGCACCTTGAAATACCCTTCTGACTGGGAAGAGTATTAAACTCAGATCACTTGAGTAATTACAGCACTTTTCTTGATTACACCGTACAGACAAAAAGCTAAAAGCTCCACTAAGCAAGGCTCGCAGCCAAAAAAACTGCACGTTGAGATCCTGAGAAGTGCTGTAAAGTAACTTTGGTAATTACTCAAGAAAAAAACCAATACTGCAATAAGTCAAGCAAAAGCAAGACTTTTTGCAGCATTTTCTTGAGATTAGGATCAATAAAGACCGACCCAAAAGCCTTAAGATGGGTTAAAATGTAAGGACTTGCAACTGATATGAAAGAATCGCCTAAAGTTGTTTTATTGTTGACCCATAGCGGCGATTTTTTCACGATTGACCGCGTGGCTGAGGCGATAGAAAAAAAAGGAGCCACACCTTTTCGCTTAGATACCGATAAATTTCCCTTAGAGGTTCAATTAGCAGCCCAATTTAATGGTAAAAAAAGTTTTTATCAATTAACCTATAACCATCAATCTATTGATAGTCAACAGGTGCAATCTGTTTGGACAAGACGTATTTGGCAACCTGAAATAACAGGAGATTTAGATCCTCAGTTTCGGGAGGCTTGTGTGCGAGAATCCCAGACGACTTTGGCTGGTTTTTGGGATAGTTTAAGGTCAGCGCGTTGGTTAGATAATTTAGCGCAAATTGAGAGGGCTAAAAATAAGTTATTACAACTTCGTTTGGCCTCAGAAGTTGGCTTGATTATCCCCCCCACTTTAGTGACCAATAATCCTGATGCTGCCCGGGAGTTTTTTTCCCAGGTTCAGGGAAGAATGGTGAGTAAATTGTTAACTGCGATCGCCCGTAGTATGGAATCGCCGGAATTTTTTCTTTATACCAGTAGGGTGAAAGCAGAAGACCTTGAGGAAGCGGAATCTTTACGTTATTGTCCTATGGTTTTTCAAGCGGAAATTCCTAAACAATTAGAATTGAGAATTGTCGTGGTTAATGGACAAACATTTGTGGGTGCTTTAGAATCTTCTCAGTATAATCATTCAGCCGTAGATTGGCGAAGACCTGGTATTAATCCTGGTGCTTGGCAACATCATACTTTACCCGATTCACTATTGCAGCAACTTCAGATTTTTATGGCTAATTTAGGGTTGAATTTTGGGGCGTTTGATTTTATCTTAACTCCTAGGGGAGAATACGTTTTTTTAGAAGTTAATCCGGGTGGTGAGTGGGGAATGTTAGAACGGGATTTAGATTTACCTATTTCTCATGCGATCGCTGATTTTTTAGTCTTCGGTTGATCGGCAAAGCTGGCGCTCAAAAAATTGTTAATATTAAGTTTTCAAGGAAATCTATGACCGTTTTAATTGTTACTTTTAGCCACGATAATGAAAGTATTCCTCTGGTAATCAAAGCCATAGAAACGATGGGTAAAAAAGCCTTCCGTTTTGATACCGATCGCTTCCCTACAGAGGTGAAAGTTGATCTTTACTCAGGCGGTCAAAAAGGCGGAATTATTACCGATGGAGACCAAAAATTAGAGCTAAAAGAAGTTTCTTCTGTCTGGTATCGACGCATGAGATACGGACTAAAATTACCCGATGGGATGGATAGTCAATTTCGCGAAGCTTCTCTTAAGGAATGTCGGTTAAGTATTCGAGGAATGATTGCTAGTTTATCTGGTTTTCATCTTGACCCAATTGCTAAGGTAGATCATGCCAATCATAAAAAATTGCAGTTACAAGTAGCGCGACAATTAGGTTTATTAATTCCGGGGACTTTAACTTCTAATAATCCTGAAGCTGTCAAGCAATTTGCTCAGGAGTTTGAAGCGACGGGAATTGTGACTAAAATGCTTTCTCAATTTGCTATTTATGGAGACAAGCAAGAGGAAATGGTTGTTTTTACCAGTCCTGTTACAAAGGAAGACCTAGATAATTTGGAAGGTTTGCAATTTTGTCCCATGACTTTTCAGGAAAACATTCCTAAAGCTTTGGAATTACGCATCACTATCGTCGGTGAACAAATATTTACGGCGGCGATTAATTCCCAACAATTAGACGGAGCTATCTACGATTGGCGAAAAGAGGGAAGAGCGCTCCATCAACAATGGCAACCCTACGATTTACCGAAAACTATTGAAAAACAACTACTAGAATTAGTGAAATATTTCGGTCTTAATTATGGTGCAATTGATATGATTGTCACACCAGATGAACGTTATATCTTTTTAGAAATTAATCCCGTTGGCGAGTTTTTCTGGCTAGAACTTTATCCTCCTTATTTTCCTATCTCCCAGGCGATCGCTGAAATCCTAGTTAACTCATAAACCAACAAATACAGAGCCAGAGTATTTTATCGCATCGACGAGGCTCTGACTTCAGATTTCCCCCCCGACTCCTGACTTGAAAGAGGGTGTAGGGTGTGGGGTGTGGGGTGTAGGGTGTGGGAAGTGGGGAAGTGGGGAGTTTTCTCAGTGAACTGATAACTGATAACTGATAACTGATAACTGATAACTGATAACTGGCTCCTAACCCCACCAACAAACTTTTTCAGCAAACCCTACTTAATTTCCAGACCAAGACTTTCTCTCGTGCTTCTATCAGATCCATGCCTATTTTTTCTAAAACTCGCTTTGAAGCTATATTATCGGGAGCGCAGCCGGCGGTCACTGTTTGCATACCAGGTTGAGAAAGTGTCCAGTCCATCATTGCTTTTGTCGCCTCGGATGCGTAGCCTTGTCGTCGATATAACGGTGCTACTTGATAGCCAATTTCTACAGCATCTGTGGGTAAACCTGTGACATCAGGAATAATTTTGATCATCACATGACCAATAAGAGTATTTTCTGTTTGATGAATAATTAAACTCCCCCACCCCCACTCATTTTGTAAGGGGAATTGCAGCAAAATATTCGCAATATCAGGGAAAGCTTGAATCAACTCTTGTTCGGCCCAGTCAGCTGCAACTTTTACCCCCAAAATTGTTGCTAATTCATCGATACCTATAATTGCGGCCTTGAGAAGTTCAAGCTTTAAGGGGACTAAATATAATCGTTCCGTCACCAGTTTTTCCAGTGCTTTCATGTGATAAAACTCCTATACCAGTTATCAGTTATCAGTTATCAGTTATCAGTTATCAGTTATCAGTTATCAGTTAGTAGCTTGTTAATCAACTTATACCATTTCTCTAAATGAAAACTACACATCGAATTTAAGTCACCCTTTTTAAGGGGGATTTAGGGGGATTAAACTTCTGTAGTCAGACTTTGGAGAATTGGTATTACCCAGCAAAAACCTCATTCTCTAGTTCTCCTGAGAGGGGGAAGTCTGAAAAATTTTCCCTACCCCCTACACCCTACCCCCCACACCCCACACCCTGTCTCACTTTCAATCTGTTTGTCACCCCATTAGCTATATTCTCACCCATTTTAAGGTTTTTGGGTCTTTATCGTAACGATAATTAAAACCATCTTTGGCAGTAATAATTTTACCTAAACTGGCTCGATTACGAACGCTACTTAAAGAATAATCAGTTAGGGACTGCATTTGTTGATGGGACAAACCTTCGGCTATTTCAGAAACTCCGGCAATTTCCGCATCATGCTCAGTTTTAACCTCAGACAAAGTCTCTATTTTTACCGCCGAAAAATTTTCTGATTTTTTTGACATCATCACTAGGTTATTCACTTTTTTGCGCTGATAATCTTCTACAGTTGACAGCTGCCAATGGGAATTTTCTGTTAACTCTAAGACCCATCGATGATAATTAAATAAACTTTCCCGATGACCAACACTAATAAAAGTGGTTTCACTTTCCTGTAATTGCTGATATAAGCTGGCTTCATTGGCCAAATCTAAAGCGCTAGTTGCTTCATCTAAGATAGTAAAAGTGGGTTTAGTGATTAATAGTCGAGCAAAAGCTAATCTTTGTTGTTCTCCGAGGGATAAAATCTGTTCCCAATTGACTTGTTTATCTAAGGTATTTTTGTCAGTTAATAAATGTTGCAGGTTGACTTTTTTTAAGATATTTTCTAATTCTTCATCGCTCACCTGATCATTGGTATGGGGATAAAGTAATTGCTGGCGTAAACTGCCAAGGATAATATAAGGACGTTGGGGCAAAAATAACATTTTAGCTAAAGGAGGACGCACTAAACGGCCGCTACCTGCTTTCCATAAACCGGCGATTGCTCGTAACAAGGAACTTTTTCCTCGACCACTGGGGCCAATAATCAGTAGGCTTTCTCCCAAAGGGACAGAAACCGATAAATTTTCCACAATTACCTTTTCATAATCGGGAGTTTGTAGGGTAAAATTTTCAAAAGCTAGACGATTATCTTCCAGGGTGATAATACGACTTAAGTGTTTCGGCTCTTCACTGGCAACTTTTAAGGCATCTGTCAAGGTAGCTAACCGTTCAATATAACTTGAAACTTTACCCGATGTTCCCCATTCAGTAATTAATTGTCCCAAGGCATTAGAAAAAAGGAAACAGCATAAACTCGCTTGACTTATTTCCCCATAATCGATTTCATTTTTAATAAACATCGGGGTCAAAATAAACATTGAAAATACACTAATCGCTGACTGATAACCTCGATTAAAAAGATTATTAAACCGTTCCCAATTTATCAGTTTTTCCGAGCTTTGAATAACCCGTTCAAAACGGCCTTCAATGATTTTTTCTTCCTGCTCTTCTCCCTGAAAAAAAGCAATGGATTCGGCGTGGTTACGCACATGGGTTAAAGCATAATTATAATCAGCTTTATTATTAAGCTCCGATTGATTAATCTTGTTTAATTCTTGAGTTAGATAAATTGCTATTAAATTTCCTGCGATCGTATAAATTATTAGATAAACCGCAATTTGCCGAGAAATTGTCCAAAGAATAATCGCAAAAGTAATCATTTGTAACCCTTTTTCCACGAAGGTGATTAATAACCTTAGGGTCATGGTCGTAATTGGTTCAATTTCTTGAGATAATCTTTGATCGGGATTTTTTAAAGCTGAGGTAAAATCAATATTATAATAAGCGCGAGCATTGAGATATTTTTTAACGGTTTGTTTGGTTAACCACTTATACCAATCCAATGCCACTTGACGACGAATAAATTGAGAAAAAGCAAATAACCCCGTTGTTAATATAATCAACAAACTGGATAACCACAGCGTATTGAGATATTTAGAAAGGTCTCTATCTTCAATAATAATATCGAGTACATAACGATTCCAGTAGCTACTAAAAGCTTCTACCCCCACCGTTGCCAAGATACTTAAAAGGATCAAAGCTGACATTCCCCAAGAAATGATCACATCTCCAAAGGCACGTCCATTTAACTCCGTTGGATACCAATAGGGTTGAGCAACAATTTTTAGGCTTTCCCAAAATTGACCAAATAGTGAAAAGGGATTATTGGCGGACTGGTCGGACACAACAGGGTTTTCCGTTGCTTGTTTAGTAGTATATTGAGGCATCTAGATCCAATTGGCAGTTCTTTTACTGTTCTCTTGACAACTCGCTATCATATTGTAGCGGCAGAATTACCTCTTGTTGTCTTTTGATAACATTTTTATCTAGAAGATGAAAGCCAGCTATGGCCAGAAAGCTCTGACTTGACTAAGAACTACTTGACCCACTTTTGTTACTGTGGCAGTCTAGATGCTGTTTACTGGTCACTGAAAAACCCCCTTCTCTCAATCTCCGTCATCCTCAAAATGATTAGCTAGTAGGAATTTTTGACTGGTATTCAACTCTTGCCAAAGCTGGTTAATTTTCTCGTAAGCTTCCGTGGAGGTAAGCTTTCCCCCACTGTGTAAACCAGCGATAAAAGAGACTCTCAGGGCGAATTCCTGCAAATTAGCGTTAAAAACTAAATTTTGTGGCGTGAATAAACCCCTGTAGCTGGTTTTAGGGTAGAGAAAGTTATCTTTAGAATTGAATTTTTCCATTGTTACCGACCCCCCAGTATAGGATATCTACATTATTATATATTTAAACTTTTGTTAACTTATGCTTAACCTAAGAATTTAAACCTGTCTCTAGATTCTTAAGAGAGTAGCTGCTGAACTTGATTAGCTGCCGCTATCCCAGAGGTTAAGGCCGTTTCTAGGGAAGAATTTCTCGACAAATCTCCTCCTTGACACCAATCACCACAGGCAACTAGAGGTAAAGGACTATTAACACTTAAACAGGGTACAGCTAAACCCTGACGGACTAAAGCATAACGCCAACGGTGCAGCTGAGACCAATCGGGGAGAGGCAAAGAAGCACGAGAGAGCAAATCTAGCTTAACTGCTTCTAAATCCTCGCTATCGAGATATTTAACCGCAAAATCTCCACTACTATGCACAACAAAGACATAATCAGGGGATGATTGCCGTTTACTGCTATCAAGTCCTAACCAAGCGATATCGGTGGAGGGAGCAACTGCGGGTAAAGAATCGCCATAACCCGCCATTACCGTTAAACAGGGATCATAAACGATCGATCGCAATTCTGGCATAGTAGTTATGGGAGAGTTTTCTAACAATAACGCTGCTTGCGGGGCGGGAATAGCTAGGACAATCGCCGAAAACTCTCCCCGAATTTGACCGTTATTGTTTAAAACCCATTTTTCTTGACGATTTTCCAGACGAGTAACCAGAAAATCTCGTTCAATTTCTAAACCTTTAGCTAAAAATTTCGCCACGCTATTGATGCCAGAAGGAGCAACATAGCTAGAATCAAACCAAGAAGTAACTAGATTCTCTCTCAGGAGATTATCAATTAAAGCCGCCGTTTTTTCCCCCTGAACAGTCAAAAAAGGCAAGCCATGATCCACAGCCATCTCTTGATTAGCTCGGTTAACCCGTCGTGTGGCTAAACGACCACCAATGCCTCTAGACTTATCAAATAGCTTAACAGTATAACCTCGATCGCACAACTGACGAGCGCAGGTTAACCCGGCTAAACCCGCGCCAATGATCCCAACCTTAATCGAAAAATTTGTCACTAGCCTTCCTAATCCTGTGAACCCTTGAGTTAATATTAGTAGTAATCAGCACTAGCGAAACTGATTTGATTATTGGGGCTGAGGAGGACAAACCACATTGGACGAACTACGCACAGCTTTGGAGTTAGCCACCGAGGAGGAACTACAGCAAATCACTAACATCCTCTTTTGCCGTCGTTTTAACCCTCTCGATTATCTACGAGCGCCGGACGCAATCGCCGTTCAAAGTCAAGATTGGGATAGTTGGTTAGATAGCGTCGAGGATCGTTTTCGTTATTTGGCTGCCGATGGTGTGACAGTATTAAAAGGTCAAACCGAAAAAGTTAGTTATCGTCAAATTCTCGTCCGTGTCTGTCATTTCCTCAAGGTTCCCTACTCCCAAAAAATGCCGACAACGGAAATTGAAGCGGAAATCTATCTTCACCTCGTTAACAAAGCTTGGAAACGTCTCCCCCCATCGGAACAAAAATCCCTCTCGATTCAAATTCAAAAAGCACTCGCGGATTCCCACACTCCCCAACCCTTACCCGTTCACCTACAACACAATCCCCTCGATATAGTCCTCAAAGGCGGCAGCGTCATCGCCATTAATTCTATCCTGAAACCGATTCTGCTCAAACATATCGCCGGGCAGTTCGCTCTCCATTTTGCCCGCTATCAAGGGGCAAAAACTGCCCTAGTCCAGGGTGGGGCAATTGCTAATCAATTAGCCCTACAAACGGCTAAACAGGGCATGACTACGGCGGCGGCCCGCTACGGAGCGGTCAGAACCGTGTTAAGTTTGGTAGGACCGGCTCTATGGGGTTGGTTTATTGCCGATCTCGGTTGGAAAGCGATCGCCACCGATTACGGCCGGATTATCCCGACTATTTTTGCCATCGCCCAAATTCGTCTGACCCGTGACGATTGTTGGCAACCTGCATAGCTTGACATCCTCGCCGCCGTAAAACGGACGGCGATTCCCAAACCTCACGATTTAGGTTTCTGCTTCTTTCCCTTGCGGGGTTCCGCACCTGCCTTAACAGATTTACTCTGTTCTGG
>NZ_SFBZ01000281.1:0-21239 GCF_007095495.1 Microcystis sp. M_QC_C_20170808_M9Col
TAGCCTGTTAAATTCCCTTGTTTCCACCACCTCCAAGCCGTTCGATAACTTATTCCTGTTTTTTTTGCCTAGTCCGATAGTTTTGTCTGTACATATTACCATGAATGACTATATATGACCATATTTCTATTGAAACTTTACAATACCTATAGAGATGGCACTGTCAGCATTAATTATTCCCGCTCGAGCCACAAAGGGTAAAATTTGGGAAACACTGCAATACACTGGCAGTCAACGTGGATAAAAACACGCTACTTTAATAACCTATACTAATCGCGCTTTAGGAGTCAGCAGTTTTCATGGATTCCGTGACAACCCTCCAATGTCAAAACCTAACCTGTCTATCCCCGAACGCTCTCACTAATAGATTCTGTGAAAAGTGCGGTACTCCTTTAGTTAAGCGCTATTTATGGATGATGGGTGATTGGGTGAGAACCTATTATCATGTGGGCGAGCTAATTGATAATCGTTATTTGGTCAAACAACCACAAATTGTTCTTGATACTAAACCCGCTCAAGCACCCCAAGCGCCGGACGAACCTCCTAGCTGGATTTCCCTCTACCTAAAATTGTTACCCTTCCATCTCCACATTCCCCAAGTCTATGGCTATATTCCCAGTCCCGATGAACGCCTGAATATGGACATCTGGCTGTTGGAGTACGGCACTATTCCCCTCGACGAAACGGGAGAATTAATTTATCCAGAACTATTGCCCACTCTGGCCGAGGTTTGGTCGCAAGCTTCCGATTTAAGGCAAATTCACTGGTTATGGCAAATGGCCACACTCTGGTATCCCCTTCAGAGAAAAGCTGTGGTCTCTAGTCTGCTCAACCCTTCACTGACGAGAGTGAATGATCAGCTGCTGCAATTGCTAGAATTAAGCAAAGACGAGGCTACCGCTCCCAATTTACGAGATTTAGGGGCCCTGTGGGCCGGTCTGATGCCGACGGCAGCCGCTAATATTCAAGATTTTCTCGCATCCCTGACCCAGGAACTAGAATCCGGTGATCTCGATCGCCCAGAATCCCTGATCGCTATCCTCGATTATGCACTACAGCACTACGGTGGAGGTCAAGAACGCAGCTATGAGATTTTTACCTGCACCGATACCGGTCTGCTGCGGGAACACAACGAGGATGCCTGTTATCCCCCGACTAATCAGGCCACAACCCTCGCTCATGGTCAAAATCCCCTGGCGATTGTCTGTGATGGCATCGGCGGTCAGGAAGGGGGCGAAATCGCTGCTCAATTGGCGATCGAAACCCTGTCTAGGGAAATTAATCCCAGTCCCACCACTAATATTGAAATCTATCCCGATAGTTACAGTCTTATCCTCGAACAGGCGATTCGTGTCACCAATGATCTGATCAGTCAACGCAATGATCAGGAGTCAAGACAAGATCGTCAGCGCATGGGTACGACTCTAGTTATGGCTTTTGCCCAGGCCCAGGAAATGTACGCGGCCCATGTGGGGGATTCCCGCATCTATTGGATTACTGCCCACAGTTGTCATCAAGTGACGGTGGATGACGATCTCGCTTCTAGGGAAGTGAAATTAGGCTATCTCCTCTATCGTGATGCCATACAGTATCCCAACGCCGGGGCCTTGGTGCAAGCTTTGGGCATGAGTAGCGCCAATAATCTCCATCCCACCGTTCAGAGGTTGATTATTGATCAAGACTGTGTTTTCCTCCTCTGTTCCGATGGTTTAAGTGATTACGATCGGGTAGAACAATACTGGGACAGTGAAATTGTGCCTCTTTTGCGAGGAGAGAAAAATGTAACCGCCGTGGGGGAAAGTTTATTACAACTAGCTAACCAGAAAAACGGTCACGATAACTCCACCATCGCCCTAGTTTATTGTCGGGTAGTTCCTGCGGCTGAACCTGTCAGGCCTTTAGTTTATGCTGAGGCCAAAGAACGGATTATTCCCGATCTTAATGACCAAGATTTTGATTACAGCGGGGACACCTACCCCGGAGAAGAAGTGGTCACAGCAATACCCACTCCCCCCCCTGCATCTTCTTCTGTTCCTAGTCGGACTTCTCCCCCCGCGCTCACTAGGGTTTCACCCCTAGTCGTAGTAGCGATCGCTGTCGGTGTTCTCGGTTTGCTGGCTGCGATCGCTTGGCAATTCCTGAGTCGTCATCCCGCTTCCAATCCATCGATTTCTCCTGCACCTGTCACCGGTCCCACGACCGGGACGACACCTTCCGCACCTGTCACCAGTCCGAGTCCCACGACCGGGACGACACCTTCCGCACCTGTCACCAGTCCCACCCCAGTGACGACACCTTCCGCACCTGTCACCAGTCCCACTCCCCCCAATGCTTCTCCTAACTAGGGTTTGATGAAAAAGTTGTTCGTGGGGACAGGGTGTGGCCCCCAACCCCCCCGACATCGGGGGGGTTGGGTGTGGGGTGTGGGGTTTTACCTGATGATTAATCGGCTTGTCGGGGGTTGCCAGAGCGAGTTAAGATAAAATGCCTGATTAACTGCCGAGTCTATCCTATGGTTGATGCTGCGACGTTCTCCTCCGACACCTCCGCGATCATTGATGCCTTTGAAACGCCTCTAGAGTTTAACTTTCAACTGCCGGATCCCGAAGATGAAACCATCCAAGATCATGACTTTCAGCAGCAACTGGATTCTTTTTGGAAAGTTTGCGATCGCTTTGATTTGCAAACGGAAATCTGGCGGGGGCGAATTTTGCGAGCTATTCGCGACCGGGAAAAGCAAGGCGGTGATAGTCGCGGTACAGGCTTTTTGAACTGGTTAAAACAGCGAGAAATCACTAAAAGTCAAGCTTATGCTCTGATTCAATTGGCTAATAGTGCCGATACTCTCCTGGCGGAAGGACAACTGGATCCCGATAGTATCAATAATTTTAGTAAACGCGCCTTCGTAGAAACGGCCAAATCTGCCCCCGAAATTCAAAAATTAGTCAGTGATGCGGCCCGACAAGGGGAGAGAATTACCCGTCGGGAGGTGAAGCAATTGGCCGATGAATGGACAGCGATGAGTTCAGATTTACTACCCGATGAAGTGAAGGAAAAAGCCAGCGATGGCAGTTTACCGGCGCGTCATCTCGCTCCCTTAGTGAAAGAATTAGAAAAGTTACCCGATACTCATATCGACACTCTCCGTCAAGAAATCGCCGCTAATCCCGATGTGGACACGGTAAAATTAATCACCTCGGAAGCACGCAGTTTAGCCAAATATCTCGATGCGGCGGCCCAAGTACAAACTCTCCGACGGGGTAATTTAGATATCGAAATGGCTCTAGAAGAAGCTTTGCGCGTCGATTGTCTAAATACGGCGGCGGACCTGGTTAAACAAGCCACACAATTAGAGCAAGCCGTAGCTAAACTTTATACTACTTGGAAACGTTTAGGTAGTTTGTCTGATCGCCTCTATGTGGATACGGGAGCAAGTAATCCCCATCTGCGATCGATGTTAACCTGTTTGGAAAGTTTAACCAGTGAAGTGATCGAAGTGGAACTGGATGAAGGTGGCCAGAAAATGGTACGTTTACGCATTATCAGCGATGGGGGAAGTTAGATGCTTTGTTGGTGGTTGGGTGTTGGGGTTTTAGGGTTTTAGGGTTTGAGGGTGTTAGGGTTTGAGGGTTTGAGGGTTTTAGGGTGTTAGGGTGTTAGGGTTTGAGGGTTTGAGGGTTTTAGGGTTTTAGCTGAAATTACCCATTTCCCCATTCCCCCACTTCCCCACCTCCCCACTCCCCCACTTCCCCACTCCCCCATTTCCCCATTTCCCCATTCCCCCACTTCCCCATTCCCCCATTTCCCCACTTCCCCACCTCCCCATTACCCTATTCCCCTAACGGCTTGCTGCTATAATCTCTGAATATCCTCAACTTTTATGAAAACTTATTAACAGATACTTGACTTTATGCTAAAAATCAAGGAAAAAAAACAAATAATTAGCATCGGTTCCATAACTGCGGCGATCTTGCTCAGTTTAACCCTAATTCCTGCCGCTATAGCCAAGGATGTCCTTCTGAGAGTGGGCATTGTCCAACGTTTTGGCGATGAAGCCAAGGAAAAATTAACCCTGAGTAGTACCAGTGGTGATAATCTCACCCTGCGCGTGGTGGGAGAAGATGGCCAATCCCAAACCCTGCAAACCAATCGCCTACAATTAGAAGTTATTCCCCGTCCTCTCGCTTCTCCCATCCTCCAAGAAAAAGTCATTTTGAGCGACCACGCCACCTTTGAAACCGCCGAAAATAGTGCCAAAAATTGGGCAAAAATGGGCATTAAAGTGGAAATTACCCAACCCGGACGCTGGCAGGTCTGGGCAAAGCGAGAAGTTTATGAAAATCCCCTAGTGCGACGTTGGTTGCTGACCAGTTTGCAAACCAAAGGCCACAATCAACCCTATATTAATAGTGTTTTACTCAAAGAAAAGCCGCAAGTTTCTTTCCAGATCAACGGGGTGCGCTATTTTCCCAAAGAATTAGAAATCGAGAGCCAAAAAAACCTGATTCAAGTCACCCATAGCCCCGATCAGTTACGTTTGTACGGGGGAACTATGCGCCTACAGCCCAACGCCTACGGCACTTTTACCCTAGTTAATAACGTTCCCCTCGAAACCTACCTGCGCGGGGTTGTACCCCACGAAATCGGTCATGATGCCCCGGAAAGCGCCACCCAAGCGCAAACTATTATCGCCCGTACCTACGCCCTCCGCAATCTCCGCCGTTTTCAAGCCGATAATTACGAACTCTGTGCCGATACCCATTGTCAAGTTTATTATGGATTGACGGGAACTAATCCCCGGGCTGATCAAGCGATCACAGCCACGCGAGGCCTAGTTTTAACCTACCAAAATGAGTTAGTGGATGCCCTTTATTCCTCTACCACCGGCGGAATAACTGCCCTCTTTAGTGATGTTTGGGATGGGGAGGAAAGACCTTATCTCCGGGCAGTGGTGGACTCCCCCAATCGAGTCTGGGACCTGTCGAAACAATCTCTCGCTAATGAGACAACTTTTCGCCAGTTTATTAATCTTAAAGATGGTTTTAATGAGACGGGCCGACGGGTTTTTCGCTGGCAAAAACAAGCTTCTTTAGCTGATTTGAGTCAAGACCTAGAAACCTATCTAAAACGCAGAAAACATCCCCTCGCCCATTTCCAGAAAATCCAATGGATGGAAGTGACTAAGCGCTCTCCTTCCGGTCGGATTCTGACTATGACCGTTCAAACCGATAAGGGGATTTTGGAACTGCATAAAAATGAGGTGCGTAGTGCTTTGGGACCGCCTCGCAGTACCCTATTCTACATCGATCCTATCTACGATACCAATCGACAGATCCAGGGTTATAACTTTATTGGTGGCGGTTTTGGCCACGGGGTAGGATTAAGTCAATTTGGTTCCTATAATTTAGCCCGTTTGGGTTGGTCTCCCGAACAAATTCTCGCTTTCTATTATCCCGGCACCACCATTCAACCTCTCAATAATTCGATTGTCTTTTGGCGAGGAAATTAATCAGTTATCAGTTATCAGTTATCAGTTATCAGTTATCAGTTATCAGTTATCAGTGAACAGGGATATCAGGAGAAAAAAGCTGACGGCTGACGGCTAAAAGGCTGACGGCTAAAAAATCGCCTTCATCTATTTGACTAAAATTTACATCGGTAAACGCTGAATATCTCGGTTAGAACCAATTACCACCATGGCTAAATCCTTGTGTAATCTTTCTTGGGGATTGGGGTTAATCTTGAATTTTTCCGCATTACCGACAGCGACAATATTTAACCCATAACGATTACGAATTTCTAACTCTGCTAGGGTTTTACCGTGAAAAGCTTCCGGGACTTTTAACTCGACAATACTATGTTCGGGATCGAGATCAAATCGTTCTAAAATTGATGGTCTAGTTAAACGGTGCGCTAACTCACAACCAGCATCGTATTCGGGAAAAACTACTAAATCTGCACCAACTTTTTTGAGTAATTTTCCATGGATTTCTGTGGAGGCTTTAGCGGCGACAAAATTAACCCCTGCTTCCTTACAATTGAGAGTAGTAATGATACTTTCTTCCACGTATTTACCAATAGCGACAATCACCGTATCGGTTTCAAAAATTCCCGCTTCTCGCAGGGCGTTAGGTTTGGTAGAATCAAGCTCGATCGCATTATCTACTATTCGATCGGATAACGCTTGTGCTACTAATCCTTCGTCAATATCTGTCGCTACTACTTGATAACCTTGTTTGCGTAAGGTTTCACAGACGGCGCGCCCAAATCTGCCTAATCCGATGACGGCAAATTGACGATTTTGGGGACGCATACTACTAAAAAATTTAATTGATTGCATAATTTGAAGTTAAACTGTTACGCATTTAAAATGCTAGTGTCAATGAGTGGGGAGACAGGAGAAACTGATAACTGATAACTGATAATTGATATTAATTATCCCACTAAAAGGTTTTCTTCGGGGTAATTAATAACTGTTGGTTTCGGATCGCCGATGATAGCCGCTATTAAAAGTATAACTCCTACCCGTCCCAAATACATCATAAAAACAATAATTAACTTAGAAATCGGCGATAAAGCGGCGGTTATCCCCATAGATAGGCCGACAGTTCCAAAGGCAGAAACTACCTCAAAAAACAGCTGAATCATTTGAAAATCTGTCTCCACAAATGAGATGGCTAGGGTGGAGATAATAATCGCTATAACCGAACCAAAAACCACCGCCATTGACTTTAAAATTAACGGCATGGGAATGCGTCTTTGATAAAGAGTCACTTCTTCACGACCTCTTAAAACCGAGCGGGTACAGTTATATAAAATCCTAACAGTTGTGGTTTTAATACCTCCCCCTGTACCGCTAGGACTGGCTCCTATAAACATCAAAGCCATGGTAATTAATAAACCTTCTACGGAAATTTTACCAATATCAATGGTATTAAATCCTGCTGTTCTCGATGTTACCGATTGGAACCAAGCGGCCAGCAATTTATCTTTAATTGATAAATTAGCCAAAGTGTCACCATTTCCCTGTTCAGTAAGTAAAAAAGCCAAGGTTCCTATCACTAATAAAAATATAGTTGTGCTGATAGCAACTTTATAGTTAAGGGAAAAAACAAAGCCTTTTCGTTTATATTGAAAGCGGTAAATAAACCAAGTGTAAAACTCGATAATTACCTGATAGCCGATACCTCCAAAAATGATCAATCCTGTGATAGATAAGTTAATAATAATTGAAGACTGATAGGACATTAAGTTATCTTTAAACAAGCCAAAACCCGCATTATTCCAAGCACTAATACTATGAAATAAAGATAACCACACCGCATATCTAAAATCATACTTTTGGGCGAAGACAGTTAACATAACCAAAGTTGCTGTTAACTCAAAAACTAGAGTAGTAGCAATCACTGATTTCATTAAACTTTGACTACCTTGTAGGAAAGGTCGATCGAAGGATTCTTGAATTGCTAACTTCTGTCTCAGGTCAAATTTTCGCCCAATTAATAACATTAAAAAAGTGGTAGTGGTCATATAACCCAAACCCCCCACTTGCACTAATAAAGCAATAAATAATTGACCCCAAAAAGAAAAATAAGTCCCCGTATCTACTACTGCTAAACCCGTAACACAGACAGCAGAAGTGGAGGTAAAGAGGGCAACAATTGGGTCATTCCAAGTGCCGCTAGTGGTAGAAACAGGCAACATCAACAGGGAAGTTCCCGCTAAAATTACCGCAATAAATCCCAAGCAAATTGTCCGGGCAATCGTCATATAAATTCCTTAGTGAAAGTAGCTAAGAGAAGATTGTTTTTTGGCTAACACTTCTTGATAAACTAACTGTAAGCGATCGATATTTTTGCTGAGACTGTAAGAGTCTAAAACTCTTTGACGGGCTTTTTGTCCGAAAATTGTTGTTAATTCGGGATGCTCTCGTAATACGGGCAAGAGAGTTTTTAGTTGGGTAATTAGTCCTTTAGTATCTAGAACTATTCCCGCACCTTTTAACACTTCCCCATCGGCCCCCACATCCGTGGCCAGACAAGCAACACCGCAGGCCATCGCTTCTAAGAGGGAAATCGATAAACCTTCCACTAATGAGGGTAAAATAAAGCCGTCAACCCCGCGCAAAATTTCAATTCGTTTATTTTCATCGCCGATAAAACCTAACCAGATAATACCATCTTCTTCTCCATAAAAAGGTTTAAGGGAAGGAGTTAACGGACCATCGCCCACAATGAGCAGTTTGCATCTATCACCTAAACTGGTTTTTTTCCAAGCTTTCAATAAAGATTCTACATTTTTCTCCGGCATGATCCGACCGAGATAAACAAATAAACAATCGGCATTATATTGAGCTTTAATATTCGAGGGTCCTGGACAATACTTATTAACATCAACCCCATTGGGAATAATTGCTAATTTTTCTTCGGGAACTCCCAATTTAACTAAAAAATCCCGTTGAGAGGTGGAAAAAATAATTACTTTATCGTAATTAGCTAAAAAAGGGGCGTGTAGTTGGTAGGTTAATAATTGGGTACTGGAGATGAGATTGCGAATTTTACTATCAAAAGCTGGGTGAAAAGTCGCCACCAGAGGCAAATCTAAAGACTCACAAATTTCTGGTAGCAGAAAATCGAGGGGAGACAGGGGTAAGGACGCATGAACTAGATCGGGTTTCAGTTCCCTGAGTTTATCCTGTAGAACCCGACTCGATTTCAGGGTGGGAATAGTATAGACTTGGGAACTATAGAGACGTGGCAGGGTGATTTCGTCGTAAAAGTCGGGCCAATCGCCTACGCTGGGTTTTTCGGAAGAAAAATGCAGAAAACTGACTTGATAATCTCGATCGAGCAGGGAATTAGTCACTTCTCGCCCATAGGTAACGTTACCGCAAAAAGGAGATTTTTTTCCTAACCAGGCAATGTGCATTCAGATTCTCTTAAGAAAAAGTTAATTTAGCCAAATATCAGCTTACTAAATTAGCCGTAAAATTAAAAGCTAATAGAGTACCTAAAACAATTAATTATCCATCTAAACCGTCAGCCGTCAGTCGAACGCTTTTTCACCGGATTAGTAAACAGTGAACTAAAAACTCAAATCTGATCCCTGATCAGCTGTCTCCTGTCTCCTCACCTAAGGGAAGATTTTTGCTGTTTGCAGGAGATCTACTGATTCACCGAGGACTTGCGACGACGACAGCGTTCTGAACAGTATTTGACCTCATGCCAACAGTTTTGCCACTTTTTGCGCCAAGTAAAGGATAAACCGCAAACGGGACAAATTTTACTGGGAAGATCGGACTTCGATATCTGACGTGCCATGATTAAAATTAAAAAGTCAAAAACTGCGCCTTATCTATGAGTGTAGATGAAAATAATCAGAGTTCCCCACTTGATCGCCTGAGAATTATTTTAGTTGAACCAGCCGGAGCCTTAAATGTGGGTTCCACCGCCAGAATTATGCGGAATATGGGCTTAAGTCGCTTAATTATCGTCAATCCTGCCTGTGATATCCTTGCAGAAGAAGCGCGACGCATGGCAGTACACGGGATTGAAGTCCTAGAAAACTGTTCACGGGTAGCCACCCTGGGGGAAGCTTTGCAGGGTTGTCATCGCATCATTGCCACCACCTCGAAACCCCGTCACCTGAATACTCCCCTCGAAACACCCCGGACCGCCTTACCCTGGTTACTCACCCCTAACCTGGAATCGGCCTTAATTTTCGGGCCAGAAGACCGGGGTTTAAGTAACAGCGAACTGAACCACGCCCAGCGTTTTGTCGGTATTCCCGCTAATCCTCAATATTCCTCCCTCAATCTCGCCCAAGCGGTGGCGGTTTGCTCCTACGAACTGTACCAAATGGCGACGGAAAATAGGCTCGAACCCCAGTTAGAAACGCTCCCTAATGCCACTTTTGAGGCTCTAGAAGGCTATTATCAGCACTTGGAGAGCTTTTTGCTCAAAATTGGCTATCTTTACCCCCACACCGCCGCCGCTAGGATGGAGAAATTCCGGCAATTTTATCATCGGGCCCAGCCCACGGTGGAGGAATTAGCCCTGCTGCGGGGTATTATCGGTCATATTGAAAGTATCGGGCAACTTTTTCTCGGTCTTGATAGTCTCAAGGGCAAGAAAAAAAATTCTCCTAGCGATCGATAATAAATCTGGATACCCTTGAGGAAAACCGTGACTCGTCAAGTAACTCGTCGTCCTACTAAAGTCCAATCTGGCCCTGGGTCCCCTAGGGCCATGGACTCAAACAACAAAAAAAAGTCTTTACCGGTTAAAAGGGCAAAAAAACAGCGTAAAACTAACCTAATCGCTTCTTTTCTCCTTCAGGTTCTTCGCTTCTCTATCCTTGGTGTCGGTTTAGGTGCGATCGCTGGTACGGTTTTAACGGTGGTGGATCCGAGCAAATTACCTCTACATCCAAAACCCACCGCTACCAATCCCCCGACTCCCAAACCCGTCACCCCAAAACCGACCACGTTAGTTTTCAACGAAAATCTCAGCAGCCTCAACCGGAAATTACAGGCTTTAGCGGTCAAATATCCGAAATTACAGGCGGGAGCTTTATTTATTGACCTCGATAACGGTGCTTACGCTAATTTTCGCGGAGATACTATTTTTGCCGCCGCTAGTACGATTAAAATCCCGATTCTGGTGGCCTTTTTTGAGGATGTGGATGCGGGGAAAATTCGTCTCGATGAACCCCTTGTGGCCACTAAGGATGTCATGGCCAGTGGGTCCGGGGATATGCAGTATCTAGGAGCGAATAAAACCTATACTGCCCTAGAAACCGCCACTAAAATGAACGTAATTAGCGATAATACCGCTACTAATATGTTAATTAAGCGCATGGGCGGCAAAAAGGCTCTTAATCAGCGTTTTCAAGCTTGGGGTTTGACCAGTACGGTAATTAATAACGCTTTACCTGATTTGGAAGGAACCAATACCACAAGTCCGAGAGATTTGGTGACAATCTTAGGAAAAGTTAATCAAGGGGAATTACTTAGTTTACGTTCCCGCGATCGTCTATTGAATATTATGCAGGAAACGCGCACTCGCACCCTGCTGCCGCAAGGTATCGAGAAATCCGCCGATATTGCCCATAAAACCGGTGATATTGGCTCGATGTTAGCGGATGCGGGGATTATTGATATGCCTAACGGGAAACGCTATCTAGGAGCAGTGATGGTCAAACGTCCCCACAATGATAGTAACGCTAGGACTCTGATTCAACAAATATCGCGCACGGCCTACCAACACTTTAAATGGTATCAAACTCAACCCGCAGCCAAACCGCAACCGGTCGCCCAGTCTTCTCCCTCTCCTAGTCCGGTCGTTATTCCTAGTCCGGGTAATTAGCCTCTAGGTTAAATTATTGGCTAAAAGACGGGCCAATTGTTCGGCATTTGCCCGGGGGGAAAGACGAGGAAGGATTTTTTCCCCCGTGGCCAGTTTTTGACAGAGGACGGGGATTTCGTACTGATAAGCGTTAAACCAATCCTCTCGACTGGTAATGTCCCTAATTTCTAACTGCCACTCCGGTTGACGGATTTTTTCTAGTTTCTCTAGCAACCCTTCGCAAAGATGACAGTCCGGTTTACTGTATAAAATTAGTTCTATGGTAGTCATAAATATTTATGTTCATTACCTCCACGATTAGTCTCTCATCAACAATTCTACAAACTCCCACACCCACAACGACTTTAAATAATAATTTAGTTAATTCAGGTACTCAAGATCTAGTCTATATCGGTGTGTTTCTTCTGGCAATTACCCTAGTCATGGTTATTGGTATTATCAATCAAAAAATTGAATACGCTCTCATTTTTGCCGCCACTCTCACTGTTATTTTAATTGCTTTTTTCTGGTTTTTATAAGTCCTTCAACCAAGGGGATTGAGGTCATGATATTCTGACTTCCCCAACCGACTCCTAACACCCTATATACAAGCAAAACGATCGGACTTATAATATAATTGTATTGATTGTGGCTTGTGGCTAGAATCACCCCAAATTGACTCAATGGGTTTATAAACGATGACAACCCTAGATATTGCTACCGATATTGTCTGTCCTCCCACCGATTTATGGAGTGATGAACCACCCTTGGAAAGTGATCTGCATTTACAACAAATTATTTTATTATTATCTTGTCTTGATTGGCTCTGGCAAGATAGAAACGATTACTATGCCTCGGGCAATTTGACTATTTATTATAACGAAAGACAACTAAAACAGCGAGATTTTTGTGGCCCAGATTTTTTCGTGGTTTTAGATACAGAGAAACGTCCCCGGAAAAGTTGGGTTGTCTGGGGAGAAGGGGGTAAATATCCCAATCTAATCATCGAAATTCTCTCCGATTCCACCGCTAATGTGGACAGAAAAGCCAAAAAGGAACTATATCAGCATACTTTCCGGACTCCTGAGTATTTTGGGTTTGATCCTAATACTTTAGAATGGCAAGGATTCACTTTAATCGAGGGACAATACCAACCGATTACCCCCAATGAAAACGGTTATTTATGGAGTAAGCAACTGGGATTATATTTAGGGATTTTTGCCAATAAATTGCGCTATTTCACCGAATCAGGTGAATTGGTTCCCACCCCTCAAGAGTCGGCGCAACAGGAAAGATTAGCCAAAGAACGGGAAAGATTAGCCAAAGAACGAGAACAACAACGGGCGGAAAAATTAGCCCAAAAGCTGCGGGAATTGGGCATTAATCCCGATGAAATTGCTTAAATATCTGGTTGGGGGTGTTAGGGTGGAAACCATGGCGCAATTTTTCCTTAATTGCTAGGCATTAAAACGAGTAATCCGAAACTCTGATTCTAGCCTAGAAATCATGGCAAAATCTCCACACTGATGTTACAATAATGACCAAGGGCAACAATCTTCAAATATAATTAATGCCATGGTGCAAAAAATAGCTTTTTTTAATCATAAAGGTGGAGTGAGCAAAACTACAACCACTTTTAACCTTGGTTGGATGCTTGCTGAGAAGGGCAAAAGAGTAATTATTGTCGATACCGATCCCCAATGTAACTTAACTGGTATGGCTTTGACTAATGAAAGTGAAGATAGGGAGGAAAGACTACAAGCCATCTACAATACTTACTCTAATATTAAAACAGCTTTAGCACCTGCTTTTGAGTCTCAACCGAGATTAATCGAAGCTGTGGACTGTATTCCTATTGATGGTCGTGATGACTTATTTTTACTGCCTGGTCATGTGGGATTAGCTGAATATGAAGTTACCCTAGGTATTGCTCAAGAACTTAGTGGGTCAATTCAGGCTTTAAAAAATCTCCCCGGTGCGATTACATATTTATTAGACAAAACTGCCGAAAGATTTCAAGCTGACTATATTTTAATCGATATGAGTCCCAGTTTGGGGTCAATCAATCAAAATATACTGATGACCAGCAACTTTTTTATTGTGCCAACCACAGCGGATTTTTTCTCGGTTATGGCTATCGATTCTTTAACTAAAATCTTGCCTAAGTGGCACCAATGGGCTAAGGCAGCTAGTGCTTTACCAATTCTCAAAACCGCCAACTATCCCTTCCCCGAAGTTAACCTACATTTTTTGGGAACTATTGTTCAGAACTATCGAATTATTCGTGGAAAAGAAACAAAAGCCTTTGAAAACTGGATTAACACAATCGAGGAAAATATCGGCAATAAAATGATTCCAGCCCTAGGAAAAAATGGCATGATGCTACCGAAATTTATCTACGATCAGAATGGTGTACCAGACTGCTGTACTCTAGTAAAAATTCCTAATTTTAATAGTCTTATTGCCTTATCTCAAGAGCATCAAATGCCTGTTTTTGCGCTAACTGCTGAACAATTGAAATCAGCTAAGTGGCAGGGTAAAGTGTTAGGTAAAGCCCAAGAAAAACAAGAGGACTTTAAAAAGATTTTTTCTGACTTAGCAGACAAAGTTATCGGTCTTACCTCCGAGATTTATGCAGTTAGCCATTGAACAATTTCGCCTTAGTCTTGCCCGCGTTCGTGACTTGATCGCTATCCACAATTCCCTCAAATCTCAGACTACTTCCGCCCTAGATGTATCGGATATCCTCAGAGCCGCTTTAGTCCTGACTGTAAGCGCTTTAGATTATTATATTCACGAAGTGGTTACTCTAGGAATGCTAGAAATTTATCGAGGCCAACGTTCAGAACCTTCTCCCACTCCTAACAGTTCTCAATCTGCCTTTTCTCGTTTTCAAGTCTCCTTGAATGGCGCACGACAAGAACGATTGATAGCTATTAGTATTGGCTCTTGGTTAGAGAACGAAATTCAACAAAACTACGGTTCTTTTTTTGATCAAGAATCTCGCTCAATTTCCGAGGTACTACCAATGATTGAAAATCTCCTCACCAACAAACTTAATAGTAATTATTGGCTAGAGACTGAAATTAGAGAAAACCTCAGATATAAAAGCTTTCAACAACCGGACAAGATAGCGGAGGCCATTAGATTAATTTCAGCCAAGAAATTGTGGGAATAAGTGGCCAGCAAACTAAATAAACCAGCCAAAGATATTAAAAGCCAACTTAGCATAATTGTTGATCGAAGGAACAAAATCGCCCACGAAGCTGATATAGACCCGAGTTATGGCATTGGCAGTCGCTGGAATATCGATGAAAATCTCGTTAATGATGCCGTTACCTTTATAGAACAGCTTGTTGAAAATATCCATCAGGTACTTGAGGACATCCACTAGCCGAAAATTTCCCCGGCAGTCCATCCATAAATACTTATGATTTCTCAGGGAATTATAACAATTATTAAATAATGTGTAGTTTTGTATACTGATGTCAGGAACTTAGATACAATATCAAGTGGCGTAAGATATATAGAGATTAGCTAGTGAGTCGGCATCAAGACAGTCAAACTGACGGGAAACGAGAAGAAACACAGTTCACTCCTTACAGTGCAGAAGCGATCGCTCAAGAATACCGTTACAAACCTTGGCAATTGTTCGGTCGCGCTTTCGTGATTATTTGGTCTTTAGGATTATTTCTGCTCAGTCTCCTCTGGGACAAATGGACAAAGCAAGAAGAAGCCAATAAATACAGGCGTGCCAGCGAACTTAGGCAAATTCTCACCCGTTTGGGTCCGACCTTCATCAAAGTCGGTCAAGCTCTCTCTACCCGTCCCGACCTCGTTCGCAAAGACTTTTTAGACGAATTAGTTAAACTGCAAGACCAACTTCCCCCCTTCGATAACGACATTGCTTTTGCCATTATCGAGACAGAATTGGGAATGCCTGTAGAAAAAGCCTATCGAGAAATATCCCCCACCCCTGTGGCTGCCGCTAGTTTAGGACAGGTTTACAAAGCGATACTCCCCACCGGTGAAGAAGTAGCCGTTAAAGTGCAACGGCCCGGGCTGCGGGGGCTTTTAAGCCTCGATTTATACCTAATGCGCTGGGCCGCTCAAAAATTTGGCCGTTTATTACCCCTCAATCTCGGCCACGACCTCACCCTGATTGTCGATGAATTCGGCACCAAACTCTTTGAGGAAATCGACTATCAAAACGAAGGTCGCAACGCCGAAAAATTCGCCACCAACTTCCAAAATAACCCCGAAGTTAAAGTTCCCAGTATCTACTGGCGTTATAGTGGTCGCCGCGTCCTCACCCTAGAATGGATTGATGGCTATAAACTCACCGATACCGAGAACATCAAAGCTTTAGGATTAGACCCCAATAATATCGTTAAAATCGGCGTAACCTCCGGATTACAGCAACTCCTCGAACACGGCTTTTTCCACGCTGATCCCCACCCGGGTAATCTTTTCGCCACCTTTGATGGTCGCATGGCCTATATCGATTTTGGCATGATGGACCAGTTAGAGGAGGAAACTAAAGAAACCCTCGCTAGTTGCGTCGTCGATTTAATTAACAAAGACTACGAAAACCTAGCCAGCAACTTTGTCAAACTGGGATTTTTAACCCCAGAAACCGATATAAAACCAATTATTCCCGCCCTAGAACGAGTTTTAGGCAATGCCATCGGTCAAAGGGTCGGTGACTTCAATTTCCGCACCATTACCGATGATTTCTCCGAATTGATGTACGAGTATCCCTTCCGGATTCCCGCCAAATTCGCCCTGATTATTCGTTCCCTCGTCACCCAAGAAGGGGCAGCCCTCACCCTCGATCCTAACTTCAAAATCGTCCAAGTGGCCTATCCCTACGTCGCTAAACGTCTCCTGACCGGGGAATCACCGCAACTGCGCCGGCGTTTACTGGATGTACTGTTCAAAGACGGTAAATTCCAGTGGCAACGCCTAGAAAACATGATTACAATGGCTCGATCGGAAAGTAACTTCGATTTACTGCCCACCGCGCAATTAGGCATCACTTTTCTTCTCTCGGAAGAAGGTCGTTATCTGCGTCGTCAATTGCTATTAGCTTTAACGGAAGATGACCGTCTCCATACTGCCGAAGTGCAACGTCTCTGGAGTTTAATTCAAGGAGAATTGCAACCGCGGCGACTCTTGGATGTGGCCATGAGCGCTTTTCGGGAATTATCGTCCCAAGGTGTGGCCGCTGTCCTTCCGCGAGAAACCAGTTCGCGTTAAAGTGTTTAAGGTCATCATCGGTTAATCACTTTTTCTATGGATTATTATTTTCTGCCCCAACCGCCCTATTTTCTGGTTGTTGCCGGTTTATTTATCGGTATTACCTGCGGGGCCGCTTTTGAAGCTAGTCTCAAGCAAGTGGTTAACAATTGGTATAAAAATAAGGGTTCGGACGATCAAAATCTTTTAAAATCCAGTTCCTTACAAATTCCTTTTATTGGTATTTGTGTAGGAATCTGTCTTTTCCTGGCCTCGGGATTAGATATATTTATTCTCAATGGTTGGGTTGCCTACGCTATCTCTCTCCCGATGACTATCTTTATCGGTGGTTTGGTTTGGAGTCAGTTAGGGGAATTATTAGGCCAATTACAGCGCGGCGGTTCTAAAGAAATTGACCTCGATTATCGGGGATAATTACGAGGCAGCAAAAATTTAGGACTAAGATAATAGGTGTTAGCAGATAGGAAAGATCAACTCCCCCACAACTAACACCAAAACCCTAGTTATACCCAATTTCCCAGCTATTTTGGCCCGCGATTTTAGATGCAAAAACCTTTAGCATGGCATTGGCGATCGCTTCCTCTGCATCAGCGCACCGGTTCCGAGGTTTTTGCCTGCTTATTCTCCCAAGATGCGATCGCTACTTTACTAGAAAGTCCCTATCCGGGTAATTCCCTCTCCCGTTACTCTCTTTGTGCTGGTTCCCCGCGTCAGCTTTGGACCCCCGCACTAGGGGAAATTTTGCCCTTTTTAAGCAGTTTACTCCCCCAAACCCGATGTGATCATCTTCCCGATCATCTTCCCTTCCATGGCGGTTGGTTGGGGTGGTTAGGCTACGATTTAGCTTGGGAAATAGAAAAATTACCGGACAGGAAAGCTGATAGTCTCCCTTTTCCCGTCGCTTATTGGTATGAACCGGATAGTTTTGCCATTCTCGATCACCAAGCACAAATTCTCTGGTTAGCTGCCACTAAACCCGAAGATTTAGATAAATACGAACAATCTTTAACCACTAACCCCGATTTTGAGTTTATCGATCCCCATCCCTCTCCCTTAATCTTTTATACTTCTCAACTCGACTACGAAAAAGCTGTTAAAAAAGCCTTAGATTATATCAGAAAAGGCGATATTTTTCAAGCAAATTTATCCCTAAGATTTCAAAGCACAACTAGGGCAAAAGGATGGCAAATTTATCGCAGTTTACAACAGATTAACCCTTCTCCTTTTGCCAGTTATTGGCGCACCCCTTGGGGAGAAATGATTAGTTGTTCTCCCGAAAGATTGGTAAAATTAGAAAGAGGAATAGCCAGCACTAGACCAATCGCTGGAACCCGTCCCCGGGGCAAAACCGAGGCACTCGATCGACAATTGGCCGAGGAACTATTAACTAATAAAAAAGAGCGGGCCGAGCATATTATGCTAGTGGATCTAGAACGTAATGATCTGGGTAGAGTTTGTGAATGGGGATCGGTTGATGTGGATGAATTACTGACGATCGAGCGTTATAGTCATGTTATGCACTTGGTCAGTAATGTTCAAGGAAAATTAGATAAAAAGTATCATGCTATTGATTTAATTAAAGCTCTTTTCCCCGGGGGAACAATTACCGGTTGTCCGAAAGTTCGTTGTCTAGAAATTATCGAAGAATTGGAACCGGTGCGACGCAATTTATTCTATGGTTCCTGTGGCTATATTGACCTACGAGGTCATTTAGATTTGAATATTCTCATCCGTACCCTATTAATGACTGCTCAAGGGAATTTAAACACCGTTTGGGGACAAGTGGGAGCGGGAATAGTTGCCGATAGTGATCCCGAAAAAGAATGGTTAGAATCCCTTCATAAAGCTGAGGCACAATTAATCGCTTTACGTTCTTTTTAATTTTTGATTTCAACAAACTAACCTAAGTAGGTAGGCATTAAAAATTATCAGATGCCCCCCTTATTAAGGGGGGACTAAGGGGGGATCGGCACCCCCCTTATCAAGGGGGATCCCCCCGCCTTCGGCTTCCCCCCTTATCAAGGGGGGCTAGGGGGGATCGAACCTAAAATCCATGTTTAATTTAATTATAACCAGCTACCTATTGTTGCATCTAAAACCGATCTTTTTACTTTTTACCTTATCTGCTATTTTGTAGGATAGCTTCCGATCTTGAACCCTATTCATGAATCAAATTTCTATCGCTGTTACTTTTTTTCTTAGTTTATTCTTGACCTCGCTTCCCTTTTTACTTTTCGGGGCAGCCGTTTCCAGCTTTTTGCTGGTTTTCGTCAACAAACAGCGATTAGCGGCGATATTTCCCCGTAATCGAGTCTTAGGAGCGATCGTTGGCAGTACAATCGGATTAATCCTACCCGTCGGACAATACGGCACGATTCCCGTCGCTAGAAGATTCTTATTAGAGGGAGTACCCCCGGGGGTGGTGTTTAGCTTTCTCACCGCTGCACCTACCCTAAATATCGTCACTCTTTGGCTAACTTGGCAGACTTTCAGCTATTCTAGTATTTTCTTCTATCGATCGCTTTCGGTGTGGTTAATGGCAATTTTTATCGGCACTCTCTTTAGTTTCTATCGGGAAAAACCCCGCACCGATAACGAAATTCCCCTAGAATCAAGTTTAGTTCTTTCCGGCAGTTTTTTACCGGAGGAAGCAGCCGGTCAACCCCTACAAAGAGTCGGCAGTCTTGTTTATGAGTATAAAACTAGAGATAGGCAAGCTTGGCCAATTTCTCTGCAGCTATTTCTCGATAACTTTATCGATGAAGCACTGGAATTAGGGGGATTATTAATTATTGGCTGTGCGATATCTAGTGTCTTTCAGCTATTATTACCTCAGAGTCAATTAATTGCCTGGGGGAATACTCCCGCTACTCAAATTCTCGTCCAGTTGTTCTTTGGTTTCACCCTCGCTGTTAATGCTAGTCTTAGCACTTTTGTCCCCGGTTCTTTAATTACTAATCTGTCCGTCGGTTCCACTCTAGCTTTTTTACTGGTCGCTTCCCTCATTGATATTAAAGCTTTTATCCTCCTCCTATCAGCTTTCCGTGCTAAAATCGTCCTTTATTTCGGAATTTTATGCCTGTTAATGAGTTTTTTAGTGGCTCTGATCCTCAGTTTTTATCTAGGTTGAATTACTTCCGGGTCAGAAAAATTTTCTCTTGACAAAAGCCCCTTGACATGATATTATATTCATAATGGAAAAGCCGTGCGCCTGCGAACCCTATTTTCCCAAGCATTTAAACTCTAACTCATCCTGATTCTGCTTGCCGGAGTTGCGACAACATAGTTTTATAGTTCTCACTCCACCCACCTACCGAGAGGTTCAATAAGCATCTTTTCGATGAATACTACTCAATATGATAATCAGCATTTCTTGATCTTGAATTTTGTAAATGATGCGATAATCCCCTATTCTAATTCGGTAGGTGTCATCATATCCTTTGAGTTTCTTGACTCCGCTAGGACGAGGTGTATCGGTAAGTAGTCTAATGGCAGTAATTAAGCGTTCGCGTTGTTGTTTGGGTAAGTTGTTTAGTTGTTTTTGAACTGGTTTCGGAATAATAACTCTGTAGTTCACGCTTGAGTTGCCTCATATTCTTCGAGGGTTAGATAGTCTCCTGCTTGATAAGCTGATTCAGAAGTGATTATGTTAGCTTGCTCTTCTTCTGTAATTTCTATTGCAGTATGTCGTTCTTTGATAAAGAGCAAAAAGTCAAGTAATTCAGTCAAAAGGGTGTCAGGTGTCTGCTCGATTTCTTTAATTAGTTGTTCTTTGAGTGTCATAGCTTTATCAGTCATCAGTTATCAGTGATTAATTCAATCATAGTCGATGATTGGTGGTGCGTTACGACGGATTGTTAGCTTGAAGTTAAAGCGGAAATTTTTGCCGTCTAACGCACCCTACGTTTTTCTGGATGTTGTTAAATTTTCTCTTGACAAAGGCGACTTGACATGATACTATATTCATGATGGAAAATCCGTGCGCCTACAGACCCTATTTTCCAATGGTCTTAACTATGATTGGTTTATTCAATCAATCTTCATCTCTAATCCACTCTTAACTAGGTTCCTAGTCATAGTTCATCATTCAACATTCCAATCACAGTTAAGACTGTTTTCAGGGATGAGGGGGTTTTGGTTTCAACATCTCCACCACCTCATCGGGAAACCCTTGTCTTAATTATGCTTCGGGTAATTGGGATAACATCCTCAGATAATTCTGATAAACGGTTTGGGTATGGGGATGATTTTCCCCTAATCTTTCCCTGAAAATATTAATCGCTTCTAGATAGAGAGGTTCTGCTTCTGTGTACCTGCCTTGAGAATCGTACAAGTATGCTAAATTGTTGAGGGAAAGTGCCACAAGGGGATGATTGTCTCCTAAGAGTTGTTTTCTCAAATCTAATGCTTGTAGATAGAGAGGTTCCGCTTCTGTGTACCTGCCTTGGGAATCGTACAATGCTGCTAAATTGTTGAGGGAGCTTGCCACAAGGGGATGATTGTTTCCTAAGAGTCGTTTATAGCAATTCTCTGACTTATGAGGTACAGTAGCAACAGTGAGTAAACCAATTGCGAATATCTTTTTGAGTAACTTCTAACATAGCCAATTCAATCCCTTCTATTAAGTCTTTGTAA
>NZ_SFBZ01000282.1:0-33585 GCF_007095495.1 Microcystis sp. M_QC_C_20170808_M9Col
CCTTTCCGGGGAAATGTAGAGAAGATCGGGAACCGGACACCAATCTCGATCGTTTTTGCTGAGAATGATCGCCCATTCGATTCCCACTTCTCCCCGTCCTTGATTCCAGCGATCGAGTATAGAAGATAAAGCCAGAGTTAAACGAGAATGAAAGAATTTCGGTGACATTTTTGGGATCGCTTCTCCATCGACTAATTCATAGGTAATATCGCCATCGGGAGCGGTTAGTGAGAAAAATTCCGGTAAAGTGAGGGGTTTAGAAGAGATAAGAGTCATGGTCAATTTTTAACCGAAGTGATAGGACAATCGAGCGGGAATTTTCAGATCGGGGCGATCGCTTATTTGGTAATATTCCCCGCGCATTCTCACATTACGAATCAAACTAACGGGAGGCATATTAATCACGTCGTAGCCAATCACCTGATGGGTAAACATAACATCGAGAGGATTTAAAGGATAGGGATAAATAAATAAATCCTCTTTTTGTTTTGATAGGGAAAGTTCTGTCAGTTTTACTTCCGCTTTACTCATCCATTTTCCCAAACGAATCCATTTAGGAAGTTGTAGGGGGTGATGGGAAATGATAAAACATTCAAAAACACTTTCGGGAGCGATTTCTTTTGCCCTGCCAAAACTGGGAATATTTTTCTGGGTTTTTTCCATCTCCACATGATAGTTATTATTGGCATATTTCCAAGTATTGAGAACCGCCGTATGAATGATCGCCCGTGCGGGAGTGACATAAATTTTCTCTTCGTTAAGAGGATTTAAATGTTCTTGGTACTGTGGAATCTGTTCGGAACAGAAGTAACGATAACTATCGCTATTTACCAATCCCAAAGCATAACAAAGCGCGTAATTATGAATTACGGGTTCGCTTTCGTAGAGTCTGCCGATTTCACGGGTTGCGTAATAAAGACTATCGTGCAGTTCTAATTGACAGGAATAAATATGTACCATAACTCTTTAAAAATTGCGAGGATCTAGGGTGAGAAATTACTCACCCTACTGAAATTTACGGTTTTTTAGCGGCTGGTTTTTTCTCGGCGATATGTTTCTTAGCGTAGTCTTTCGCTTCTTTATCCGCTTGGTTCAAGATCGATAAAATTCCTGCTTCCGTACCCGTGAGAGTTTTCACCTCGGTTAATAAAGGTTGAAAATTTTCCCCGATAAAATCGGTATGAACGATAAATTCTTCCGCCATTAATGCTTGTATTGCTTCGGTGGCTTTTTCCATAACTAAATCCTCGTCTAAGGGATCGATCGAGTGTAATACTTCATCGGGAAGGCGATCATATATTGCCTGTGTCCAGCGCAAATTACTAACAATTTCCCCATCGGCAAAAATAACACCGATAAGCTCATTTCTTACCCGTCCCGTCCGGGTAGTTTGCGCGCCGTAGTGACGGGTACGCAGGATGTTATTAAAAACATAGAGAAAACTTGCTTCTGTCGGATCTTTGAGCGTGACAATACTAGGGAAAAACACCTGCGGACGGATGTGATCCTGCTGGTTAATCCTGCTAGTCACTTCTCCTACTTTTGTGTCATTTTCTCCCTTCGATGCCATAGTACCGTTCTCGTAGGGAGCGTTCAAAGTAAAACTTTCATGGGATTCATCAAAGGGTGTGATCGAAAAAGCCGTATCTACTACTACTTTCGATTTTTCTGAACCAGAATCACCGATGGCAAAACCATAAATAATACAGTCGGGGTTATTCATGGCAAATTTTACATTGTACTCACATTCTTCGGCGGTAATTAATTTGTAGTTTCTGAGTAATTCTCGACCGACTAAACGTTCTGGAGTTGACTGTTTCCGTTTAAACATCGATAAACGACTAATCGTTTTTTTGCTATCAATTCCCGCACGAACACGAGCTTTATTTAGCTCTCCATCTGTTTGAAATAAAGGATAAGATTCTGTGACTCGAATCGTCAAAAAGTGAACGTATTTTCCCATCGGTTTGTAGGGAATCTCGCCATGAAAGAATTTAGAATCGAGGGTTTTCAGTAAAGACATGGTAGGTACTCCTTGAATTAATTATTGTTTTCAGAATCTTCATCCACAGTTTGACCCTGGGCTTTTAACTCTTGATTTTCTCTGTCCTGTTCAAGACGGTAAAGAAATTCGCAGGTATCGCGAAGGAGGTTTAATTGTCTGCCAGCTAGACGCGCTCGATCGCCCTTAAAAGAAACCTCGAACACATCGATCACAAAATAACGAGCAAAAGACAATATTTTCTGTCTTTCCTGTTCTCGATCGGATAAAATCCAGCGACCTTCTGCGGTGGAAGCATGAACCCGATTCATTAAGCTGGCCACTTCCGCCGCTACTACAGAAACTAGGGCTTCTCCCTGATACATTCCTCCTTTGAGAATCGTATCGGCGGCCACATCGATCGGTTTTAAAACTGCGTTCGCTTTCGGATTATATCGTTTATTAGCTCGATAGAATTGACGATACAATTCGGTTAAGTTTTTAGGGTGATTTAAGGGCGATTCTGCTGTCATATCGATAGTTAAATTGGTTCGGTTGGCTTGTACATAGGGATCGAAACAAGGATAAAAATCGTAGAGATACAGAGCGATTCGATTAGCGCTCGGTATATCGGCATCTTTGCCCCGTTTCCACTGTTTAAGGTAATGAAAAACATAGAGAGGACTGGTTTCTAAATTGATAGCGAGTTCCGTTAATTTGCCCCAATTGGGATCATAACCCGTCTTACCCTGCTTCGAGTTCACGTCTAAATGAATAGAATAGGCTGCGGTTAGGGTATTTAAGGGGGCGGAATATTTTTTTCCGTCATTATCTTGCCATGGGTTCAAGACTCGATCGAGACGGAATCGATCGCGTCGAGTTAAAGACCGGATCGCTTGGGGCGCACTGTCGAGAAATACCGTCTCTTCAAATTCCGCACCGTCGCGATAGGGAGGAATAGGAGACTCAGAAACCACCGTTTTGACATCTAGAATCATCGGGAAAGCTAATCCTAACCATGCTGGCATAACCCAGGATTCCGTATCGGTGGGATCGCGGCCCGGAGGTAGGGCCATAAAATAAAAGGTTAGGGGTTTATCTTCGGGATAGGATAGTTTAAAAGTGCGGTCTTTTTTGCCATCTTCCTCCTCGTTAATTGTTTCCTTTTTCTGCCTTAATTTTTCATCGATCAGGAAACTATCAACACTCTGATAACGGGTTCGATCGAAGTTAGCGACTAGATCCTTATCGACAAAGTGCAACTTTATCGAGCTATCAAAACGAGTTTGAGCGATGTTAGCGTAGGCTTTTTGTAAAAAACTATTGGTTTCGGGAGTAAAATAATAGGTCGGGTAAAAGTACAGATAGCGATATTTGCCGTCCTCGAAACGTTTTCCTACCGCTTGGGTTTGATTCATAAGAATCTGACGCAACATCATTTCCGTTCCCGCGATACTGGAAATATTTCGTTTGGCGTTCGAGCCTGCCAGCATTTGTTTATTGGTATAGACTTGGGGAGTAAAAAGAACCGCCGATTCCATCTGTTCGCTGACACTATAGGGAGAATGGGAGATCGAACAGAGAAGTTGACGGCCGCGACCTTGTTTTTTAGCGGCGTTGTAGTGGTTTAATTCTTTCTGGAAGATTTCGATCGAGTGGGCCAATTCCCGACCGGGTAACTGCACCACTTGATTAACCCACTCTCGCAAATCCTCCCAACCATCGGGTAAGTTATATCCCGCAACTATGGCGGCGATTTTTGCGGCGAGAAAAGCGATTAAATCTTCTGCAACCGGTCTAATATCCTCGATTCCGGGATGCTGTTTCAGGTATCGCGCCGCTAGATAATACCATTCGTAGGGAACCCCTCCCGTATTGCCTTTCAGTTTGAGTTCTTTTAACGATTCATTAATACGCTTGATCGCTCGAATTTGTGGCAGATAATTTTCTAGATTCCAATAATGCGCGATCTCGCTAATTAAATCTAAATCCGGCGGTGCGGGTAAGTTTTTCTGCAATTTTCGCGCCTGTTCGATTTTTTCTAGGCGATCGCCCCAGATTTTCCTCGTCACCACGTCCCCGAATTCCGCTAGGCGATCGATGCGGATATCATCTTCACAATGAAAATCGTAATCCGTCGGTAAAACGCCCTGTTGTTGAAATTTAATCAGGTTTTCGCCGCGACTTCCGGCCACGGACGCTTTATTATCACCGAGGATGCGAAGGGTGGCGTTGAGGGCAGCGCGCATTAACCCGGCATCGTCGAAAAATTGGCTGTAGTAATCTGCGTATTTCATCCCCTTGCCATCTCTACCGAATCCCGTTTGTTTACGCTGTAATTCGCCGCTACAGAGGGATTTAATCGTGTCCACCACTCGATTCGGTAAGGTTTCTAGGGACACTTCTGGCGCGTTTTTGGGGGCGATATAGACAACTCCCGTAGGCAAGTAAAGTAAAGGCTGATAGTCTAGTTCTTGATGTGCTTCCATCACCGCGTTATTAAGTACGTTCGTCAGTACCCCGCGGTTTTCGGCGATGCTGTGGTAAGTAAATTTTAGTTCCCCATCGCTGAGGCTGTATAAAAGGTCTTGTAACGAGGCTTTTTCCGCGTCGTGGGGGTGTTTAATAATGGATGCGAGGCGATCGGCTAGACAGGCAAGATCGGTTAAACTTTCGAGAGCGCTATTGTTTAAGCGAGTATTTAACCCATCTTCCGAGGTATTTCGATCGGTATCATTCCGACGCTGGGCATTTTTAGCGATATATATCAAATCATCAAGATATTCAGTCCATTTTTCTGGTTGATCGGAAAATAAAAAGCGATCTAATCCTAATTCGGGAACCAATACTTGAAAAATCTCTCGATGTTCCTCTCGTGATAGTTTGCGGATATCTCGATCGAAGTCCTCGTTAATCTCGATATATTTCGCCGGCATCGCGGGAAAAAGCGAGTAGCGGAATTTCTCGAAATCGTGGAGAATAAACCCAGCGATCGCCAACCTGCGCTCGCATTCCTTTACTACCCGTCGAACGGTAGTATTGAGTTTTTCTAGTCGTTTTTCGATGAGATTGGCGGGAAATAATCCATTAAGTAAATGAGTATTGAGAGATTGATCGCCCGCGTTATCCCGTCGAACTTTGCTTTTTCCCTCTAATTCCCGACGGCGATCGATTTCCTCGAAGAAATTTCCTCCTTTTGCCGTGACACCGATCGCTAATCGGAGTAAATTGGGTAATACCATTTCGGCAAAATCTGCCATAACTCGATCGTCGGGGTTTTCGGCTCGAATCGCCTCCCGTAGGAGTTTTAGGGTTAGCAGTTGGCGAACAGTTTCGACTCGGCGATCGCTTACCGATTCGCTAATTCCTAAATCTTCGCCAGAAAGAGATTCTAAATCAATATCCTCGAACTCAAAATCCAGATCTTTATCTTCAATTTTTGTAGTGTTATCGAATAGATTTAACTGTCCCGTTTCCTCTAATTTTTTTTGTTTTTTAGGCATCTTTCACCTCTAGAGAGTCTAAATAGTCGGTAATTTGTTTGAGATAAAGCGGAAATTGAGATAAAGCGATCGGAATCGCCTTAAAAACAAGTTCATTATCGATCGCCTCGTATTGATGCACTAAACGATTTCGCATTCCTGATGATTTCGCCAACTCCCCGGCTAGTTCTCTGGTAGTTAAACCATTTTTACCAGCTTCTATAAAAGAATCGTAATAGGTAGCGGGAGTTACGTTATGTAATTGTAAAAGAAGATAGCTATTAATATCGGAAGATGACTCTACCAATAATTCTATCAATCTCTCAACCATAAGTTGATAGTCAAAATTGTCCAAATACTCTGATAGAGTAACGCTCTCGAACCCCCGTAATCGATTAAGATATTTGATCATCAAACGAATTCTAACGGTGACTATCTCCCTTTCCATCGTTTAAACTCCCCATTGTTTGAGCCAAAGATCGATACTGTCTTTTTGAATCTTTCGGAATTTAGCGGTATCGGCGTACTCTTTCCAAGCGCGTACACGAAATTTTAAAAAGTCTCCCGTATTTTTTTCATAGATAAGTTTTCCATCTCGTGCGACTTGATACTTCATTAATGGAGAACAGCGATCGAGTTCAATTAGATCGATCAAATCACGGTTTATCTCAAACAATTCACTCAAGATAGAGAGAGAAGTTAAGTAATCATTACTGATTTCCTTAATATGTGTTTGTCTGTTTGTTTCATCGTGTGAAATTGCCAAATCCCAATCGCTATCAGGTCTATGCTCTCCACGCGCTCTAGAACCGAAGAGAATTAATAGTTTTAAATTCGGTAGTTTTTCCACAGTCGTGGTTATTCTATTGACTGTATTGATAATTTTCAATTCTTTCGTATTTCTAACCATTTTCTGCCTCCAAGAAATCTAGATATTGAACGATCGAGCGTTGGTAGCGAGGATAATCTCGTAAAATATTAGCGATCGAGGAATGAACGATATCGGGATCAATTTTCTTGTATAGGTGTACGAGTAAGTTCCTTAATTTAATAGACTCGGCCAGTTGAACGGCTAGGTGTTCTTCTAAGATTCCCAGTTCTACGATTTGAAATAATGCGTCGCGAGCATTATTCGGAGACTCGATATCTAAACATTTTAAAATCTGGTAATTGATATCGATGCCAGTTTGAACGATAAGCTGAATTAACCTTTCTATGGCTAATTGACGTTCTCTTAATGTACGATAATCCTCTAAGGTGATCGAACCGTACTCGCTAAGTTCGGCGAGGTATTGATTCATGAGGTTTAATTCGTCTATCGCAATCAGAGGTTGAATAGCATTTACACTCCTTTTTCTCGTAGAGAAATCTCTAGATTATTCCGTAATTGACGGTATAACGCTTTCGATTCTTCAGGATTCATGAGAAATTTTTCTTTAAATCCCTCGAATAGTCCCGTTTCCCGTTCGTATAGAAGTTGACCATCCCGCGCGACATAATGAGCGAGGATCGGTGAACATTCTTTTAAATCAATCACATCAATTTTGTCCTCGGGAATCTCTAAAGCTTGTTCGAGTAGTGTATAAATTTTCAATAGACTCGAAATATCCTTTTGATCGCTTCTTTCCTCGTATAAAACAGCGAAATCCCAATCGCTATCAGGTTTATGCTCTCCACGCGCTCTAGAACCGAAGAGAATTAATAGTTTTAAATTCGGTAGTTTTTCGACAATAGCCGTAATTTTTTCTACTAGCCTATTCATATTTAGCCCCTATCAAAAAAAATGGCAAGAATCCGATGGATATATCGATCGATGTCCCTAGCGTCTGTCTATGTCTATTATCAAACGCGGAGGAAGCAAAGAGCAACTAAATCCCAGAAAAAGTGTCCGTACACTTTGACTCCCTCATCTCCTTTTGACTCTTATTAAAAAAAGGGACTTCATCAACTATTTTCGATTTGTTGTTAGAGTCCCTAGTCGCTGTGTCAATCTCAGACGGTTGAAGTTTTATTCAATGACGAGAAGCTTTCCAAGCCACTTGATATATGAGCGTACTTCGGATGATTGAACAACCTCAGCCTTGGCAAAGCCTTGAATAGTTCGGAAATCACACTCTAGCTTTTCAAATGCCTCCTTTACCTTCGGACTACGAACTTTCTTCTTCATGTCCATGAAAGGTAAAATATTAGTTTGGAGAGCATCGGAAGAGACGGTTATCTTTGGAGTCCGAGTTTTCCTTGTCTCCTTAACGCAAGGCTTATTCTGAAATAAAGGTAGCTCAAGTTGTTTGCCTTGAGGCTGTTGATTTTTATCGAGGGACATTAATCCTCCTTGGTTAATTTTGGAAGTGAAACTCTGTCACTAAATCGCAGTTAAAACGCTTTTAAGATTTGAGAACAGATAAACAATACCCACCAGTCCTTAGCTATCATGTAAGGAGGGCAAGGAAGTAGTCCTATACTCGTATTCCCGAACGCTTTTCTAAATAGTGTTTAGAGTTTCACCTTCTTTACGATACTTTGGGAACGAGCAAAAGTCAAGTGTCTTACGACTATAGGACATAGACAGTAAATAGACTATCTGTTATAGTAACCATGGGACAAGGCACACTGTCGATTCCGAACCCCTATCAGGGATTGAAACTATGTTCTATAGTCGTGTTCGCGTGCGCTTTTCTTTTTTGTCCCGATAATCCCTACTTAGGGATTCATAGCTCATCCTCACGCCTACTGTCTCTTTTGCGATCTTCCCAAGTTACTTCAACGTAAGACTGCAATTCCTTAACTCGTTCGGGGGTCAAATCGGAAATCCATTCCCCGCGTTCGTAAGATTCAAGATAATCTCGTTCTTCCGGGTCGAGATTACTAATATCCGTTCGTTTTTTATATATTATGATCGAGTCTATCGGTTCCTTGTGGGAACGAGCGTTAGGATTATTCATGGTTATCGATCTTCTGATAAGTGTTGTTTAGTGACCTCAAAAGGCATCAACAGATCCACACCTCACCCCCTTTACCTTTGAACCGATGAGCGAGAGTATCCAACAACAAAGCCGATTGACCGATCGCTATAGAATAGGGTGACAGGGGAGAATGAAGACTACTCTCGTCACTAATCGGATAGATACCAAAGTGCATCGGTAATTGTAAGCGTTGGCGAACTGCAGCGACGGGATAGGCAAGAACGAAGCTAACCAGAGCCTGATCCCGTAACTCCCGACTAATTCGATCGAGCCAAGCATTATCTGGTTGCCAAACACCGATTCCCGTCAAAACCTGCACTTTCCACGCGGAGGCGATCTCGCCTAAATCGCCGTCGTAGGTAAAGCGCCAGTTTAACCGTTCCTCTCGATATCCCTTTAAATTCAGAAACGTGAGACAATAATCGAAACGTCCGCGCGCGATCGGTGTTTCCGTGGCCTCGATCTGGCGCTTAAACTCGCCTTTTCTCCACACCTCCACCTCTAGATTACCGAGAATACTGGGTAAATCGTAGGTTTTAAAGCGATCGCATTCCTCTGGTTCCGTCGAATCGTATAACCCGCATAATAACGGACTTGACCCGCGAAAACTAGACGCATCCTCGAAAATCGGATTACCGTTTTTCCCCGATAACTCCTTCCATTCGTCGGCCCATCCTTTCACCCGACCGGCGACCCGTTTTAAACTGGTATCGAAAACCTCCTCGCATTCCTGTTGAAACTTCTGGCGACTTTCCCCGTATTGGGATTTGATCTTCGGACTCCCTAAATTCCACCAGAGTTGAAATGATTGTACCGCTCCCCAACGTTGGTAATAACCCTCGAAATTATTGATATGACGGTAGTTACTCTTGATGGCCTCCTGTAGCTGAATTCGGTCATACCGTTCCCCGACTTGTAACGGTGCGTCTTTCTTCTCGAATAACCGTTCTAGGAAAAATTTCGGAACCAGAGCGATCGCTGTGAAGTTAGTAAATTTTACCGCCGTTCCCTTTCGATCGTAGCCGCTGTGACGGCCTAAACGGCCGAAACGTTGAATAAAATTTCCCGCATCCGACGACTCAAAAATGAGAAAATTAATCTTGAAGTCCACCCCCACATCGATGGTACTCGTTCCGATCACCAGATCACGATTTAACGATGCCAACTTCTCCCGCGTTCCCGAAAGACCCGTATTTTCCCCCACTGTTAAACCGATAGTCGCCAATAATTCTCGGAAAATCGGCAGCAGACGTTTAACCGAAGCGATCGAATTGAGAATAATCGCGCCCTTGCTGCCGGGGTATCGCTTAAAATAGTCTAAAATTCGCTCTTTATTTTCCTTCAACCAATTTTCCGAAGTTTGAAAACTCGACGGTAAGGGAATAAAAGATAGCTCGATTTCCGAGGTTACTTGTCGCCATCCCTGTTGAGCGAGGGAATTGGCCTCTTCTGGGGTATCGGGAAACCGGTATTTTCCTTCTCTTACCGGGTCGATCGATCGATAGCGAAACCCCGCTTTATCCAATCGTTTTAGTAAACCCTCGTCGGGAGTCGCGGACAAAAACAGGTATCGTTTCCCACGATTGGCCCGTCGGATTAGAAGCATGGTATTGATAATACTGGCGACCTGTGGCGTGCCGAAAACGTGAAATTCATCGAATAGGAAGAGAGCGAAATGTTTATCGATCCGGTTCCATAGCTGATCGGGGTTATCGTAGGGGGTTAAATAGGCCCCCCGATGCAGATAATGGAAAATATCGGGGTTAGTTAAGAGAATTTCCGACTGTTTCGATCGAGTCTCTAGAGCGATCGCTTTCGTTTTCCCATCCCGTTCGGCGTACAATTCCAACTCGGGCCCGGTTAAAAGATTGACCCGCGGTTGATCCGTTGGTTGAAATCGTTGAATATATGCCTCGATCTGACCCCGCTGATCCCGCGCTAGTTCGTTGGTTGGGTAGAGTCCCATAATCGGGAAATATCCTTGCAAAGTTCGCAGGTAGGCCGCTAGACTTTTCCCGTCCCCCGTCATGGCCGTATTGAAAATCACATCGATATCGGGATCGTTGAGTGCTTTCCACGTCTCCACCTGATGCCACGATAACCGCCATCCTTGCGGAACCTTGATCCCGTCCGGGATCTCGTCCGCGGGACAGGAATAGACCGGCCTGAGCGTTACTTGATAATTTACCATGAATTTCTGTCCGTAACTCCTTGCTATCTTCCATAGTACCCACGATAATAGGGATGGACAAGTACCTAAACAGAAAAAGTGTCCGTATATTTATAAACTATGAGCCGGATAGGACAATCAATCACTTTATCGGTCAGTGAAAAAGAAAAAAAGGCCCTAGAAATCCTTGCCAGTGAATTCGGGCTATTTTGGGGAGATAAACCGAATATATCGAAGTTAATCAAAGAAATTGCCCGTAATAAGCTTAAAATCGCTCCTAATCACGACTGGAAGCCCGATCGCTTGCAGATGCTCCAACAGGCGATCGATTCTCTCATCGATGCCGGACAAATCCCCATCGCCCTAGAACTAACTAAACTACTATTAGAACGGAGCGAACTGTCGGGACCCTTACGGAAAGAGCTAGAACGCCACCTCGATAATCCTCCCCCACCATGGCGGCTGGAACTCGATCGCTGCATTCTCCGACAACAACCGTTTCAGTTATCCTATCAGGATGCTGGCGATCGAATCTGGGAATTCCATCTTTACCATGCCGCTATCAATCGTCACGAGGATCGCTTATATCTCGATTGTTGGTGCGAGGAAACCGAGGGAAATCAAGATATTTCCGAACTACACCATAATTGGAGTTTACGGATCGATCGAATCCCCAACGATTCCTTAATTACCCCAATCCCTAGGGGCAAGTGGCGCAATCAGCTTGATAGTGTGTCGGCCGAGTTTCACCTGTTCGATGGATTAGCTCGATCGTACCGGACTAAAACCGCTATCGATATCGCCAACGAATTGATCTCGAACGATCCCCCCGTCCGGCAGATTACCCGACAGGTAACGAGTAGCTTCTGGTTTTTCCGCGAGATTCTCCCCTACGGAGAAGATTGCTTGCTGATCTCCCCGGAAAAAGTCCGCAAGCGTTTCTATGACAAGTTGCAGCGGCTTTATCACAGATGTCGGGGTGAAGACCCTCGGTTTTACTGACGGGATGAAACCCCGACCAAAATAGAACCGCAAAGCACGATTAAATCCTTGACAATTTAGCCTTGCATAGCTTACCATAGTAAATTTAGTTTGGTAAACAAGATGTTAAAAGCGTTTAAGTACAGAATCTATCCGACCAGTGAGCAATCAGTTTTGCTTGCCAAGTCGTTTGGCTGTGCTAGATGGTTTTACAATTACGCTCTCAACTTGACATCCGAAACTTACAAGCAAACTGGAAAAGGATTAAGCAGAGACGAAATAATTAGGGTTTGCTGAAAAAGTTTTTCTTGGGGGCAGGGTGTGGCCCCCCAACCCCCCCGACATCGGGGGGGCAGGTGGGGTGTAGGGTTTTACCGATTTTGAAGGGGTCAATTACCTAATTTTCAGGGAAAAAGTCTCTGAATTTTCCCCCCGATCCCCGCAATGGCTGGCACTTTTTGAGGGGAAAAAAGTCCAAAAGTCTTATCCAACAAGGTTTGTAGATTTATTCAGCAGACCCTAATTAATCGGGTAAATAAAAGCTGATAGCTAAAAAAACTGCTAACTGATAACCTGGGAGAAAATATAATTGTAGCTACCTACCCATTCCTGATTAATTCCTATGGCAGAAGAAACCACCACCCCCGCAACTCCAGCAGCAGAAGCAGCAAAACCGGCTCAACCTGCGGCTGCTAAAAAACCCAAGGAGCCTACCGTCGAGGAAAAACCCTTCGCTGAATTTATTGAGCAGCATTTTCAGCCCGCACTGGCGGCAGCCTTGCAAAAGCTCGGTATAACTGATATAAAGCTGTCCTTTAAACAGGATAAAATTCCCGTGCAGGGCTTTTCTAGCTCTCCCTGTTGGCAGTTAACTGGCAATTGGCTCGAGGGAATGCGTCAATTTAGCATTTATTTTTTAGAAGAAGACATCAATGGCAAAAAAGCTTTTTCTCAAGCTGAGGGCGGCGCTCAACCTAGTACCCTTGAATCATTTATGATCGATGAAAGGAAAGTTAGTCTTGATTTACTGTTGTTTTACACCAGGCAACGGCTTAACGGTCAAAAGTGGTTGACTAGAAACTAAAATTGCTGAGGATTAGCGATCGAGAAGGGGGGTAAAATGAGTATAGACGACCACCGCTTATCGATCGCTAATAGTAATTATGCGTGTATTTGTACTACTTTTTAACGCAGGCACAGAAAACGAAGGTATCCACACCATTCAAATGGGAGCTATCAATAAGGTGTTGATGTTTGAATCGGAAGATGATGCCACCCGTTATGCTCTGCTGTTAGAGGCACAGGATTTTCCGACTCCCACGGTAGAGAAAATTGATTCGGAGGAAGTCGAAGAATTTTGTCGCGGCGCCGGCTATCAAGCGGAAATAATTGAAGCGGGTATGTTGGTAATTCCCCCCGAAAGCAATGCCTCAGAGTTGGATTGGCAAAAAGAGGAAGTCCCCCCCGCCGAGGAGGAGTTTTCCGAGATTCCCGATGCGGAGTTAGACAGCATCCGTCGTCGTCTAGAAGGACTTTTGTAATAAACCTCTTGTAAAAATCGAAAATTGTCCTGCTTGGTTAGGAGACAGGAGACAGTAGCCAGTAGTCAGGAGTTCGGAGTCAGAAGACAGGACAATAAATCGGCGTTGTTCCCTGTTCCCTGTTCCCTGTTCCCTGTTCCCTGTTCCCTGTTCCCTGACCACTGATAACTGATAACTGATCACTGAATATGACAACCGTGGGGGAATTGGGCGAAAATTTGGTGGCGGATTGGTTGCAATTACAGCAATGGCATATCCTCCAGCGTCGTTGGCGTAGTGCTGGCGGTGAAATCGATTTAATCGTCTTGTCTAAATCTCAGGCGACTCTCGCTTTCGTCGAGGTTAAAACCCGCAGTGCTGGCAATTGGGATTTAGGGGGCAAATTAGCGATCAATGACCGTAAACAAGGGAAAATTTACCAAGCTGCCCAGATATTTCTCGCCTTTTATCCCCAATGGTCTGATTTAAGCTGTCGCTTCGATGTGGCGTTAGTTAGTTGTCAAAAAAGTTCTCTATTAGCTTTACCTCAGTTTTCCCTTGATTATCCCTGTCAGCTACAGGCAGGTTATCAATTGCAATTACAGGAATATCTCGTGGCGGTTTTCTAAAAACACAATAGGCCCGCCTAGGGAGGCGGGCTTCATCTTGCACAAACGATATGGACTCCTAAAAAATTGACGGACTCAATACAATAGAGGTTTACAGAACCCACAACAGTCTATCTGTCAACTATCAAGATTCCTCAGTTTACCGACTCAGGTGCTGATTACGGCTCACTCCATCTGTCCTATATCGAGCAACAGAGGCGAAACCATACTTTACTTTACAAACTTTGAGAATCTGCGTCCGATTTAGCTGTTGCGTTGAGCTAGAGCAGGTGGCACAGGCTCTAGGTCTTTTTGCCTGGAAGGAAGTTGAGTCGCTTCCTTTGTGCCTTATGTTTTTAAGATAACACGTTTGTCAGGACTCGATCGACCTTGTGATTCAAGTTTACACTTATTGATTTTTAGCAAAAATTGCCGTTACAAAACTATAGATAGGGTTTGCGGCCAAAAGTTTGTTGGTGGGGTTAGGAGTCAGTAGCCGGTCGTCAGGAGCCGGTCGTTTCAGGCTTTGTTGCCCTCTTTTTTTGTACCAGTTTATGTACTAAAAGAAGGATAATGCAAGGTTTTTGAAGGTCTTAATCCTATTTTCGCAGCATGAACATCGGATTTTAACAGGTCAAAAGCCTTATTTTAAAAGGGTTTTACCATTATTCAGCAAGCCCTATTTAGCTTTACCAACTAAGGTAGCCAAACAGATAATCAGAAGGTTGGATAAAGCACCGTGCCAATATTTTTCTTATCTGTGAAAGTTATTTTCTTTCTATCATTCGATAATTTCCCACCAGAGTGTTTATACTCTACAGAAAGATTATTCTTTGGGAATTTAGGATAACCTTTTTTACCTTTTACCTTTTATCATACCAAATCCGTTTTTAATAGTGTGATTAACTGCCAAGTTATGGATTGTTTCTCCCTGCTCCCCACCCTCCGCTCCCTGGTCTCCTGTACTTTTTAAACAGGATTTAGTATCACTATAAGTGGGAGAGAGTCACAAATATTGAGATGCACCCAAAAAATGAGTCTAAAACTTTACTTTTTGCGTCATGGCGAAACCACAGCCAGTCAAGCGGGTAGTTTTTGCGGTCGATTAGACTTGCAACTAACCCCGGCCGGCGATGAAATGGCCAAGGATTTCGCTCTTGTCTATCGAGATGTGCCTTGGACAGGGATCTATTCTAGTCCCCTCAAGCGCACCATGGCCACGGCCACCCCTTTAAGCGATCTCTTAGGTATTCCCATCCACAAACGGGAAGGATTAAAAGAGATTGCCTACGGCCAATGGGAGGGAAAAACCGCAGCCGAGGTTAATCGGGAGTTTCATGATGATTATGTGCGCTGGTTAGCAGATCCGGGCTGGAATTCTCCCACAGGGGGCGAAAAAGGCATCGATATCGCTCGCCGCAGTTCGGAAGTATTAGAGGAAATCGACCATAATCACGATGATGGCCATATTTTGATCGTTTCCCATAAAGCAACGATCCGAATCATGTTATGTTCTCTTTTAGGCATTGATATCGGCCGTTATCGCGATCGAATTGCCATGCCCGTGGCCTCGGTGACGATCGTCGAATTAGCCGAACACGGTCCCCTCTTTCAAGTCATGGGCGATCGCTCTTACCTCCGCAATGACCTGCGCTTGCGAGCGGGAACCTAACCAGTCAACAGTAACCAGGGAAGCCCCGAATTTGGTCTCCTGAAAAACTATGTGCTTGATGTTATATTTTCTACGACACGGACAAACGGCCTATAGCAAAACGGGAGGATACTGTGGTACTCCAGAAAATGACCCCGGTTTGACTGCCGAAGGCATCGAAATGGCCGAGGAATTCGCCGATGTCTATCGTTCTTTACCTTGGCGCGCGGCCTACGTCAGCCCCCTCCAAAGAGCTATTCAAACCGCTAAACCCCTCTGTGAAGCGGTGGGACTGAAATTAGAAATCCGCCAGGGATTACAAGAGATCGGTTATGGTCTTTGGGAAGGTATGCACCCCAACGATATCGATCGTCAATATCATGATCTCTATGTACGCTGGTTGACGGATCCGGCTTGGAATGCTCCCCCCAACGGAGAAAGGGGGATCGATATCGCCCGTCGTTCGGCGGCCGTTTTGGAGGAAATTGAACACACCCACAGTGATGGCAATATCCTGATTGTTTCCCACAAGGCCACCATCCGGATCATGCTCTGTAGTCTGATGGGTATCGATGTGGGCCGTTATCGCGATCGGTTTGAAATGCCCGTGGCCGCCGTCAGTATCGTCGAATTAGGCAGTCGTGGCCCGCTTTTCCATGGCATCGGTTTACGTTCCCACCTCAGTGAGTACCTGCGTTCTCTCCCCTGCACCTAATCAGGAGGCAGGAGACAGGAGACAGGAGACAGGAGACAGCTTTTTTCTCCCCACACCCCACACCCCACACCCCACACCCCACTTCCCCATCTCCCCACTTCCCCACACCCCACACCCCACACCCCACACCCCACTTCCCCATCTCCCCACTTCCCCATCTCCCCACTTCCCCACTTCCCCACTTCCCATTTATGCCCAAAATCCATCACTTTGAACTATTACCTTCCACTAATACTCAAGCTTGGCAATTATTAGAATCGGGGGAAAATCCGCCTTTTGTGGTGATTGCTAGTCAACAAAGTGCCGGGAGAGGACAATGGGGACGGGAGTGGATTTCTGAACCGGGAGGATTATATTTATCTTTGGCGTTAAATCTGGATTTAGAGGTAGATAAATCTGCCCATCTCGTTCTCGCTACAGTTTGGGGCATCGCTCATCACCTGAATTGTCAAGAAATACCCGTTAAAATCAAATGGCCGAACGATTTAGTCCTATTAGGGCGCAAACTAGGGGGAATTAACCTAGAAACCCGTATTCAGGGCCAAAACATCCCGCAAGCAGTCATCGGAGTGGGCATCAATTGGGCTAATCCCGTCCCCCCCACCGGCATTAATTTACAAGCTTTGGCCGGCAATAAAATCACCTCGATCGCTCAGTTAACCTCTCTCACCAGCGATGCTATCCTATACGGCTATGAATATTACTGTCATCGCGGCATAAAAGCTCTATTAGCTTCTTATTTAGAACTTTTTGCCAATTTTGGTCAAAAGATAGTTTTCGAGGGCTATCAGGGCATAATAACGGGGGTAAGCGATCAAGGGGAATTAAAAGTTAAATTAACTTCGGACAATGCCAGTAGCGAAATCTATCTACCGGCGGGTAGGGTCAGTCTCGGCTATAATTGATTCTAAATATTTTTTTGACTAAACTGTGAGAAGTGAGGCCGCCCTATGTATCCTTCATCGGTGATATTGAAACTTTTTCTCGGAAAATCCTTAAAAAAGAAGCTGAGTTTATGCAGTGGTCTCGGTTTAGTGATCAGCGGTCTGCTCACTCTTGCTCCCAATGCGATCGCTAATTCCGCAACCGGCGACGAAACCCCAGTAGTGGAAAATGCCGCCCCGACTCTGAAAGCCCCCGTTATCAAAGAAAATACTAATCCCGCCCCCCGTCTGGCTATCCCCGAAAACCATCAAACCGATATGCCTACCCTTGCCCCCCGGGCCGGCGGTAAAAATAATTTTATCGATACCAGAAACTTTAACCCCCCCAGTTCCGTTGTCGTCACCGAGCGCCGCAGTGGTTGCCAAACCATCGCCCAAAATGGTCAACTGGTAGGAGGTAGCTGTAATCTGGCGGCCCAGTCCCCCCGTCGTCAGCCGGTCAGCACTGTGGCCAAACCCTTACCCCCGGTTAATCTGGCCCGGGTGCGTCTCAATCCTAATCCAGCCGTGCGGGTAGGGCGGCGGTCTGCCAATCAGCCGGTTATCGCTAATAATTCCCCGCGTCGTTATGCCCCCACTCTCGTGGCCTCTAGCGCCCCGGTACGTCTGGCACCCCCGACGGTGATTGCCAGTCAGGTGGTAGCCCTCAATCCCCCCGAATGGAATGGCGTAAAATTAGCTTTGGCCCCCGTGACTCGCGCAGAAGTGGAAGCAATCAGCGAAGCGACCACCTATGAGCGGGCCACCCGTTTAAGTCCCACGGATTCTAACCAAACTCAACGCACCGATTTACTCTTTCCCCTCGCCCTTCCTGCCCAAATTACCTCGGTTTTTGGGTGGCGAAATCATCCAGTCAGCGGTAATCAGGCCATGCACGCGGGTACTGATTTAGGCGCAGCGATGGGAACGCCCGTACTAGCAGCCTACGCGGGGGAAGTGGCCACCGCCGACTGGTTAGGAGGTTACGGATTAACGGTGATTTTACGTCACCTCGATGGTACTCAAGAATCTCGTTATGCACACCTTTCGGAAATTACCGTCAAACCGGGAGAATGGGTGGAACAGGGCGCGGTTATCGGTCGTGTGGGTAGTACGGGACTTTCTACCGGTCCGCACCTACACTTTGAATGGCGACACCTAACCGAACAGGGTTGGACCGCCGTAGATGCCGGTTTACATCTAGAATTAGCCCTCGATAATCTGGTGCAGAGAATGGAAATGGCCGCAGCCACTGACTCTAATCAGAATTGATTTGTTTTGGGTTACAACTATAGCGGTTTTTGGAGCTTAAAAACGCATCGTTGAGCTTTTGCCCAATTGATGCGTTTCCATACATTCGCAGTCTCAGTAATACCAAATCCGGTTATTAAAAACTGATTATTTATTCTCCGTTTTGCCTTTCCTCATAGTGTTAATATTCGGTAATCTCATCCAATTGGAAAGGCAAGATTTGAGAAAAAAAGGAGAAGTTAAGGAACGCGGAGCATTCGGTCTTCGATTTCTTGCCAGAGGGTAGGGGAAATATTAACAGCCACTTTTTGGCAACTTAGCATTAATTCATTAACGTATAGATAATTTTGAAATATAGCGTTTCCCAATCTCATGAGGTACACCAAAATCTTAACTCCTGAATCCCGAATCCCGAATCCTGACTCCTGAATCCCGAATCCTGACTCCTGACTCCTCAAAACCTAAGACTCTGTACCTCACAACTATGGAAATTGCTATATAATCCAGTCAGGTGTTCTCCAAGAAGAGAACCGAATTGGACTTTCCTTATAAAAATCTAGAATTATTTTTTCATAAAATGCTGAGATTTGATCAAATTCTAATTGTCCTAGTATTTTTTTTGTAATTGAACTAATCAATGCAAAAATATGTGTTACTGTTTTTTCACTTGGCATTTGTTCACTGATTAACAAATGTCCATAATGTTTTTCATACAAAACATCAATACCAACATATTTTTGTATTAATTTATCTAATTGCTCAAGGAAAGGTTCGTCAAATTGTGGAGTATCATCTATGTAATTATTATACATACTTGAATGTATTTGATTGTAGCGGTTGGTAAAATATAGCGTTTCCCAATCTCATGAGGTACACCAAAATCTTAACTCCTGAATCCCGAATCCTGACTCCTGAATCCTGAATCCCCAATCCTGACGACCGGCTACTGACTCCTCAAAACCTAAGACTCTGTACCTCACAACTATGGGAATTGCTATAAATCCCTTTATTTAATCTGTCAAAAAGAATAATTGAGCGTTTTGCCGAGGGTTTAACCGATTCTTTTAATTCACCAGTTGCTTGCTCTACCCAAACAAGAAATTTAGATAATTTGGCATTCTTCGCATATTCCTGGGCTTCTTTCTCCATTGCTAAGCTGCCCGCGCATTTAAATTGCTTGTTGAGACGAGGCAAGAGGCAAGAGGCAAGAGGCAACAGTAAAGGGATTGGGGGAGATTCGGCTAATCTTAAGAATAAGTGCTTTAAATGCGCCGCCACTAACAAAAACACCTCTTGCCAACGAGTTTCTGTTACATGATTCTTAACTGCTTTTTCAATCAAATCATTATCATAGATATACTGAGCCGTGAGGTATTCCTGAAGGGTTAAAATTGAGTTAGCAACTACCAGAGGGAGTGTGGCTTCGCGCCGCCAATTTACGACTCCGTATATCATATTAAATCCGGTTATTAAAAACTGATTATTTATTCTCCCCTTTGCATGAGTGCCTCTTGCATGAGTGCCTCTCCTCATAACTAAGCTTAGACGCACTTACATTGCACTTTAATATCCTGGAACGCCTTGTAGATAGGGATACGAGTAGGAAACTTAAATGCGTCTAAGCTTAGCCTATGCTCAACGGATTTAGTCTCAAGTATAACTCCCAATCCCACTTGAAAAACCCGCTCCCTTATCTCCACTTCCCGCCCTCCTATACCTTGATTCTTCAACCTCAGCGATCGCCCACCCCCTTGATTATAAAGATTTGTTTAGCTTGACCAGAGGTTGATAGTGCATAGGCTAGGATGAATTTTAAATGGATTCAAAATGAATTTAAAATGAATTCAAGATGAGCCAATCTGGTGAACTGTCGTATTTTGATCATGGAGTTGCCATTTTGTGAGTAAGAAATGGTTCGCAGATAACAGTTTGTCGATCGGGCGGACTCCTCTAGTGCGCCTTAATCGAGTCGTTGGCAACACTCACGCCACGGTTCTGGCCAAGATTGAAGGTCGCAATCCAGCCTATTCAGTCAAATGTCGTATTGGCGCGGCCATGATCTGGGATGCGGAAGAACGGGGGCTATTAGGGCCGGGCAAAGAACTGGTGGAACCGACCAGTGGCAATACAGGCATTGCCCTAGCCTTTGTAGCCGCCGCTAAGGGGATTCCCCTGACCCTGACCATGCCTGAAACCATGAGCTTGGAGAGGCGCAAACTGTTGCTCGCTTATGGAGCCAATCTGGTGTTAACAGAAGGGACTAAAGGCATGACTGGAGCGGTGGCAAAGGCAGAAGAAATTGCCGCATCTAATCCCGATCGCTATGTGTTGTTACAACAGTTCCGCAATGCGGCCAATCCCCGCATCCACGAGGAAACCACCGGCCCTGAAATTTGGCAGGACACAGACGGGGCGATCGATATTCTCGTGTCGGGTGTGGGAACGGGCGGAACCATTACGGGAGTTTCGCGCTATATCAAAAAAACCCAAGGAAAACCGATTTTATCGGTAGCGGTGGAGCCAGAAGCCAGCCCCGTACTATCCCAAGCCCGGGCAGGTCAGCCCTTAAAGTCCGGCCCTCACAAAATTCAGGGCATTGGGGCGGGGTTTGTTCCCGAAGTTCTGGATTTATCCCTCGTGGATGGGATTGAAACCGTTTCCAACGAAGAGGCCATTCTTTATGCCCAACGGTTGGCCAAGGAAGAAGGGATTATCTCCGGCATTTCCTGCGGTGCCGCCGTCGCCGTCGCCGCTCGCTTGGCACAACAACCCGAACACCAAGGCAAAACCATAGTCGTGATTTTGCCAGATTCCGGAGAACGGTATTTGAGTTCCATCCTGTTCCAAGGGGTATTTAATGAGCAAGGGTTAGTGGCATGACGAGCGAGCATCCGAGCAGTTCTGGCGCTCTCTCCCAACCCACCTTGTCCTTGGATCTCGATGAAATTATCGCTCAATTGTCCAAACCTCGTGGCGAGTCGTTCCACAGTTGGTATCAATCACGAAGCCATTTCCCCTTGCCCTCCCGTGAGGCCTTATTTCGGATTGTCGATCGACTGCGTGCCGTTCTCTTTCCCTATCACTTTGGCAATCCCGATTTAGGCGAAACATCCAGCCGCTATTTTATCGGTCATACCCTCAATGAAGTCCTGCAACTGCTGCATCATCAGGTTTGTCGTGAACAGTGGTTGCTGGGGTCGCAGTTGCACTGGTCGTCAGACCAGATTGAGACGCACGCCCAAGGAACGGTACAAGCCTTTGCCACTCAATTACCCCATCTGAAAGCTCTACTGGAAACGGATATCACGGCGGCCTATCGAGGTGATCCGGCAGCCAGAAATTTAGATGAAGTGTTGTTTTGTTACCCCGGAGTAACGGCAATCACTTATCACCGCATTGCCCATGCCCTGTATCGGTTGGACTCGCCCCTGTTGGCGCGGATTATCAGTGAAATTGGCCATTCCTTAACGGGGATTGACATTCACCCCGGTGCGTCGATTGGCAATAGCTTCTTTATCGATCATGGGACGGGGGTTGTAATTGGGGCAACCACGGTGATTGGCGATCGCGTACGCCTTTACCAAGCGGTCACGCTCGGTGCGAAAAGCTTTCCCCGGGACGAATCGGGCAGTTTAATCAAAGGTCAACCCCGTCATCCGATTATTGAGGATGATGTGGTGATTTACTCAGGTGCAACGATTCTCGGTCGGGTAACTATCGGTCGGGGCGCCACCATCGGTGGAAATGTTTGGTTAACCCGCAGTGTGCCGCCGGGGGGTTTTGTCTCCCAGGCGCAACTACGACAGGAAATGTTTGATGACGGCTCTGGAATTTGAGGGGCTGTCCGGGCTGTGAATGTTCGGCCATAACAGTCGCTTTGTTACTTTTTTTTTTGAATTGGAGGATTTAACTCAATGACGTATAGCCAAGATCATGAATTGCAACTGGCTTTGGGAGATGCTGCCGCTCGGCAGTTGGCCAATGCCACAAAGACCGTTCCTCAGTTATTGACCATTTCACCCCGGTGGTTCGTTCGCCTCTTGCATTGGCTACCCGTTGAAGCGGGGATTTATCGTCTCAATAAAGTCAGGGATGCCTCCCGGGTTGAGGTGGCCTGCTCTGAACGAGATGAGCGGGAGCTGCCCGAAACCTTTGTGGATTACGAAGAGACCCCCCGGGAGTATTTCTTGAGTGCGGTGAATACGGTACTGGATGTTCACACTCGCGTGTCCGATCTCTACAGCAGTCCCCACGATCAGATCCATGAACAATTGCGCCTGACGATCGAAACCCTGAAGGAACGTCAAGAAAATGAGTTGATCAACAACCATGAGTACGGATTGCTCAACAATATTGTTGATTCCCAGAAAGTGCAACCTCGCAATGGTGCGCCCACGCCGGACGATTTGGATGAGTTGCTGGTGAAGGTGTGGAAAGAACCGGCATTTTTCCTCGCCCATCCTAAAGCGATCGCGGCCTTTGGCCGAGAAGCAACCCGACGGGGTGTACCCCCTGCTACGGTGTCATTATTCGGGTCTCAGTTTATTACCTGGCGGGGCGTGCCTTTGATTCCTTCCGATAAGTTGGCTGTGAATGAACAAGGCAAAACCAATATTTTGTTATTGCGGGTAGGAGAAAGCCGTCAAGGGGTGGTCGGTCTCTATCAGCCCAATTTACCCGGTCAACAGGGAGTTGGCTTGTCGGTGCGATTTATGGGGATTAGTCGCAAGGCGATCGCCTCTTACCTGGTCTCCCTCTACTGTTCGTTGGCAGTGTTGACCGACGATGCGGCGGCCGTACTGGAGAACGTTGATGTCAACCAATACCACATCTACGACTATGACTAACCCTGAACTGATCCCTGAAAAGGCGGGGGGGAATCTACCCTCTGTATCCCCGCCCACGACTGCCCTAACTGAGGTCGAGAACATTTCTCTTAACCCCTTATTCCAACCTGACCTTCTTGAGCATCTCGCCCAGACGATAATTCAAGAACTACAACGGCACGACCTTAAGGCCGAGGTGGCGAAGGGGTTGAGTACAGATCGGGATTATCTGGTGCCATCCGCCGCGGCGATTCCCCCAACCCTGGACTTGCCGGCTACCCCCGCAACCTCCCCAGCTACTGTGGGCGAACGGCCCACAGTTCCCTTGGCTGTACCCTTAGCAACCCCCTCTTTCTACTTCATTGAGGAGTTAGAAACAAAAATCCCCGACCTTCCGGCGGTAGTGGCCAAGCCTGAACAGCTTGTTCCTGTCGCGGCGTTCTCGCGTAGCGAGCGCTTTGCGATCGATCCCCTTTTTGTCCCCCATGCCAGCGGGCGAAGCGTTCAACGACCCAGTTTCTTTGATGTTCATACCGTTCGCCTGGATTTTCCCATCCTGCAAGAACGGGTGAATGGCAAACCGCTGATCTGGTTCGACAATGCCGCAACAACTCAAAAGCCCCAAGCAGTCATCGATCGCCTCGTTCATTTCTACAGCCATGAAAATTCCAATGTGCATCGTGCCGCCCATGAATTAGCGGCTCGCTCCACAGATGCTTACGAAGCGGCCAGAGAAACGGTACGCCGTTTTCTCAATGCCTCATCTGCCAACGAAATCATTTTCGTGCGGGGGACAACGGAAGGCATTAATCTGGTGGCAAAAAGCTGGGGACAACAAACCCTACAAGCGGGGGATGAGATTGTCCTCACCCATCTAGAACACCATGCCAATATTGTGCCTTGGCAGCAACTAGCCGCCCAAAAGGGAGCAAAGTTGCGGGTTGTCCCCGTGGATGACCACGGGCAGATTTTACTGGCAGAGTATCAACAATTACTCAACTCCCGCACAAAACTGGTGGCTTTTTCCCATGTTTCCAATGCCTTGGGAACCATTACCCCCGCCAAACAAATCATTGACTTAGCCCATCGGGTCGGAGCTAAAGTCTTGTTAGATGGCGCTCAATCGGTTTCCCACATTCCGATCGATGTTCAACAATTAGGGTGTGATTGGTTCGTCTTTTCCGGGCATAAAGTCTTTGGTCCGACAGGGATCGGGGTACTTTATGGTCAAGAAGACCTGTTGAATGCCACGGTTCCCTGGCAAAGCGGCGGCAACATGATCGTGGATGTGACGTTTGAGCGCACCGTGTATCAGGCGGCTCCCACTCGCTTCGAGGCCGGAACGGGCAATATTGCCGATGCCGTTGGCTTAGGGACGGCCTTGGATTATGTTCAGCAGATTGGTTTGACCACCATTGCCAATTATGAGCATGAACTTCTGGAGTACGCCACTGCGGGACTGACAACCATTCCGGGCCTGCGTTTGATTGGGACGGCAGCCGATAAGGCCGGCGTGCTTTCCTTTGTGCTGGAGGGATTTGATGTGGAAGTCATTGGACAGGCCCTGAATCGGGAAGGGATTGCCGTGCGGGCAGGCCATCACTGCGCTCAACCCATTCTGCGACGCTTTGGTCTTGAGGCAACGGTGCGCCCTTCCTTGGCTTTCTACAATACTAAAGCCGAGGTGGATGCGCTGGTGGCCGCGTTGGAACGTTTGCAACACGAATAAACTGACTGGAATGGGTGGGGCAGCTTGTACACCTATTCCAGTTCCCCCTAAACTGCCACCTATTTAGGGTCTGCTGAAAAAGTTTGTTGGTGGGGTTAGGGTGTGGGGTGTGGGGTGTAGGGTTTTACCGATTTTCATCTGGTCAATTACCTAATTTTCAGGGAAAAAGTGCCTAAATTTCCCCCCCCGATCACCCCAAGGTCTGGCACTTTTTGATTTCAGCAAACCCTATTTAAAATGTATAGGAGGGTGGGGAGTGGGTTTTTCAAGTTGGATTGGGAGTTAATCATCCTATTAAAAACGGATTTGTCTAACTTTCCTAGGAAGGCTGATGAGGATTTTTCCAAATCTTCATCAATAATGCCGGCTAAATTATGGTAGATAAATACTCCACTACAATCTGGCACTAATAATTTTTGATCATTAATTCTCTGCCAGATGCCGCCGCTCCTTGTTTATAGTTATTCATGCCATACTGAAGATTCCACTCGATAATATGGGCAAAATCAAAGAGTTTTCTGATCTCTGGACAATCATCGTAGGTAATTAACCATTTAGCCTGACATTGACGCATATTATCGGCAAAGCGTTGATGATCGAAGTTGGTATGTAAATTACCTCTTACGCCGTACAAACGGGATTTTGTGGCACTATAGTAGGGTGGATCGAGAAAGATAAAAACTTCTTTTCCCTCAGCAAATAATAATTCTTCGTAGTCTTGGTTAGTAATTTTTACCGATGCTAATAGGGGCGCAATTTGAGTTAATCTGGCAATTGATGAATCAGTAAATCTACTGGTAAAAGCCGCTTGGGAATAACCACCCGAATCCACTGTTCCCGAAAAAGTAATCCGATTTAAGATAAAAAAACGCACCGCCTTCTCAAAGTCGGTTAACTTTAAATCTTCCCTTGTCAAATCTTGAAATAATTCTCGTCCGCTATCATATTTCTGTTTAATTTCTGTTATTTTTGCTACTAATAACTCAATATTTTCTTGAGCGCATTGCCAGAAACAATATAAATCATAATTTAAGTCATTAATCCAATAGGTTTTTATTTGTTGTCCAAAGAGTTGCTTAACAGCAAAAAATACAGAACCCCCACCAAAAAAAGGTTCTCGATATTCCCTGATATTGACAGGAATTTGCGGCAGAATTTGCTTAATTGCCCGGGATTTCCCCCCGGGATAACGCAAGGGACTTTTAATTTTTGACATTTTATACTAAATCCGTTTATTAAAGACTGATTATCTATTCCCCCTTTCGCCTCTTGCATGAGTGCCTGTCCTGATATGTAGCCTATACCCATAAGAATTCCATTTAATTCCACATTTAGGACTCGTATCCTAAGGTTAGCAAAACCACTTCTTCCAATTGGGCAATTATTTCGGGACTCAGTTGTCCCAGTGTGCGGATCAAACGAGTTTTATCCAGCACTCTCATCTGAAAACATAGGGCAACAGAATCTTGGCCGAGTCCACCATTACCCTGTTCTATCAGTAAGCATATAGGCAAAGCAGCGCGACGTTGGTTGGTGGTGAGCGGAATAGCAATGATCGTAGTTGAGAACTGGGAAACAAGGTCATTCTGGAAAATGATGACGGGACGAATGCCCGCTTGTTCAGAACCTTGAGTTGGATTGAGGTCGGCTAACCAGACTTCACCCCGTTTCAGAGGATTAGTCATCATTGATCTTCTTGATGGAGTATTACTGCATAGTCATTCATACCTTCTTCAGCAAAGGCGCGATCTTCATCAGCAAACTCCGCAAACAGATCGGCCAGTTGCATTGGATCGAGAACAGCCCGATGACGCTGACTGCGAAACTTTAAGAAGGCAATAAAATCAGCCACTTGCTGAAGCTGATTATCAGTCAGTCGATCCAAGTCTTGCTTAAGAGCTTCAGCGCTTACTGGCATAGGAAGAAAAAACATTCCGACCTCCCCATTATAAGGGATCCTGGCCAACAGCCGTCTTCAACAAACCCCCATGAGTCCCTGAGTGCGTAGCGGGGTAGGGAGGACGTTCAGACGCTTTGAGCGATCGCTTGTTGGAGCAGTTCAGTCATAATTCAATAGGGAAAAATCCCAATGTCGATAATTTCCTATCCCACTTGTTAGACAAGCTAATCTACAAGGTAGTCGGCAAGAAATCGGCTAACATCTTTAATCATGTCAGAAACATCTTGAACTGTAAATTCATCCTGTTTTCCATGGGCAGCGCTATTACGAATATCTGCGATCGCTGTTATTCGCTTTTGATTAAGTTTGTTATATACACCAGCTTTTGCCAATTCGGAATTCATTTTATCTAACTTCCCATGCGGAATCCCACTTCTATCACATAACTCTCGCAATGCCGTCTCTAACACAACTCCTGCAATCACAGCCGCAGCGGTATAATAACCACTAGAAAAAAGCTCATTTGCTTGTTCAAGCTCAGAATCAAAAACTTCGGCTTGAACCAGTGTTTTAATAGACGAGAGATAACCACCCTCAAAATCTTCTTTTGCTGCCAAAAATACCGCTTTAAATGCCTTAAATATCTCATAAGTTGGATAATACCTGTTCTCTTCTTCCCGCTCAAATTGTTTGAAGTGCTGAGAATCTTCACCACAAACTTTAGACAATAAGTTTTTTACTTTTACCTTCCAGCTTAAAAGTAAGTAGCTATCGATGACTTCATTGGTGCCGCCAATTCTCTCTGTTCGGAGAACTTTTTTAGAAGATTCCAATTGGGATGCTTGCTCCTCTAGCTCTTCAAATCGCTGCTTAAAAACTTCTTTCAACGTCATAAGTAGGTAGGTGTTAAAAATTATCATATACCACCCTTATCAAGGAGGCAGGGGGGATCAAAGACAAAATCTATCTTCAATTTAATTATAACCACTTACTTAACCTTAAAAGAATTGAATTCCGTCTAACGACCAAGTTAGTCCTCGTGCTTCTCCCCCGACTTCTACTTACTCTGTCTAGCTTGACTAACTTTTAGCCATGCAAAGATTTGTTGTGGAGTCAGTGTTAACTGAACCCCTGCAATTACCTTAAGTTGGTGATCTCCTCTGCAAACTTCCGGCTCTTGTTGGGGAGTAAACATTAAAACAGAATAATCATCTGGATCAAGCATCCATCCTAATTTACTGCCGTGTTTTAAACAATGTAAAATGTTGTCAATTACACGGTTTACCTTTTGATCCGGTGAAAGAATTTCGATAGTCCAATCAGGTGCTTCCCTAAAGTCGTCCTCTGGTTCACCTGCTTGATTGAGGTTAATTCGATTCCATGCAATTACGGCAACATCAGGAACGATCGAACGCTCGCCGAAGGTACATCGCAACTCAGGTAAGGCTGTATAATCAACAGTGTGGCTGTCAACCGCAGCTAAAAGACGTTTTTGCAGGATAGAGTGTCGAGTCTTAGGCATGGGTTTCTGAATTGCGACTCCATGCAAGTATTCCCATGCTGGAGAATCCTCCAAATATGGCAATTTGAGGAAATCTTCAAGGGTGAGACTCTCAGTCAAGGAAGTCGTCATCGGTTCAAGCAAAGGTTTTTTTGTGACTTTATTATAAATGAACTTTATCTGGGTTTCTTACCCACGATTCAGGTATATTTGAGGAGCATTTGCCCTCTCAATCAAATGGGTCGATTTATTAACTATTCTGACTGACTGGTATCACTGGAAATGCCCACGGGGATCACAAAATTGGCCAATTGTCAATAGCTTTTCAGATGCTCTCACCTTGGTTTTGGTGCTTCCCACTCTTCCTTTTCTAGTTCTTTAGCAAAGTGATTAAATATTAACCCAACTTCTTCCCATCCTAACCCTTCTTCTCGACTTATTTCTTCGACACTAGAATTTTTTACTCTCTCATAAATCATCGATTCATAGCGGATTGTATGATGCTGTCTTAATCTCATAAAACTCAATCTTTCGCTAATATATTTCTGGCACTTTTGACAATGAAACTGGCGGCGTGGTACTTCTAAATATACCAGATTGCCTAATATTGATAAATCTCTGACTAGATTGTACTCAGTCTGATTGATTCTGTCCAATATTTGATGACAATTCGGACATTCAATTGTTTCATTTAAAAGAGCGAGCTTTAGGAAAATTGTCTGATCAATTTTTTGATAATTGACCACTGTTACATTTGGTAAATCGAGGAGTTGATCAAAATTTATCCACATAACCCACCTCCTGTCCTGTATTACTATTATACTATGCTCACAGAGAACCTAGAAGAGCCAAATTTGCCTGTAGTGGTTATGCAAAGATATTGCCCATAATCTACGGTGTTTTTGGAGAAGATGTTGGTGAAGAGTTTGTCGGAACAGGAGAGCTTTGTAAAGGTGAGGTTGTCTTTAAAGAGTCGATTTTTGATACAAAAGTATAATAGGATACAACATTTGTTCCTATAATAGTTGTCAATGCCAAAAATAAAGTAATCATATTATTCCTAAAATAACTTTCAACAGATCCCTCGATCTTTGATACCTGTTGGCTTAGTTTGTTAAAATCATCTTTAGAAACCAAAGGGCTTGTTGAATTTGACAACTCCCTTCTAATAACTTCTAAGCTTGGCAGCTCTTTTACTTTGTCATTAATTCTATCTAAATCTAACTCCCGAATTCTCGTAAGAGATGTCTCTAGAAGTCCTAGAGATTTACCTTGATTGTCAAATTTTTCTGCAAAAATTTGAAACCTCTCCTTGAGATTTTCGTCAATACCACTAGAATATTGTTTGAAACGATCTGTTTCTTTCTTAAATTCATCTAGTTGTTTCTCAATAGATCGAACAGAGCCATTCGCTTCGCTAATGAGTCTTTCATATCTTTCGGTAGCAGCTTTCCACAAAGCAGACTGAGTTTCTAGCTGACCGGCCGTATAAGTCAGGTTAGTCTCCACACTCTGAAGTTTTTCCGTAACGGCCTGCATAGCTCCTCGCAAGCTTTCTAAGAGTTGAATTCGCTCTTCTTCTGTCGGCTTAGTTGTCATGTCTTTGCGGTCACAATCATAATTGTATTAAAATTTTCCCATTATAGCACATTTATAGGTCAAGTTAGCTGTCGATATTTCCCTTTAACTGACCCGAAACCAGAACTAGGCGCATCACTACTCACTAGACTGACTGGAATCTGCCTAATATCTCGTCTAGGGTGGTTAGACCGACAAAGCACATCCAAGACCCCTTGAGCGTGATTAGACCGATACATTCTGTCTAAGCTCCCCTTTCAGAGCGATTGGACCGACAACTTCAGTGTACTTCCAATAGCGAACAACGACTAACAAAGTTGATACTATTTCACGAAGATGTTCGCAGCCATAACCAATTAGATTAACGATCTACTTAACTGTTGGTTTGCGGAATTTGGAAGGAGAAGGAAAATATTCTACTCGTTCATTTTTAAGAGCTTGTGCCATAAAATCGCGCCAAATGGGAGCGGCAAAACCGCCACCGGTGATACCTTTACCTAAAGTGCGATTTTGGTCATCTCCAATCCATACTGCTGTGGCTAATTGGGGAACATAACCAACAAACCAGACATTTTTCTCGTTATCGGTAGTACCGGTTTTTCCCGCTGCCGGACGACCGATTTGGGCCGAAGTGGCTGTTCCCCCTTGAATAACTCCCTGTAGGACAGAATTGAGAGAAGCGGTGGCCCAGGGATCTAAAACTAGCTTCGGTTTGGGTGTATTATCGAGCATGACGTTACCCCGGCTATCGGTAACACGCATGATAAAGGTAGGCTTAGAATGCCAGCCATTACTGGCAAAAGTAGCGTAGGCCCCCGCCATTTCCAGAGGAGTCACATCCACCGATCCCAAAGGTAAAGAGGTCACGGCAATTAAAGGACTCTCGAAACCCAGCAGACGACAGACTTCAATGACTTTATTCAACCCGACGCGACGACCGAGAATAACTGCGGGAATATTCAGAGACTGCATCAGAGCGCTACGCAGGGAAACTTGACCAGAATAGCCGCCACCGTAGTTTTTTGGGCTATAGAAGCCGCCGGCCTCGCGAAAACGTATGGGAGCATCATTAACCACCGTTTCGGGGGTAAAACGACCACTAGCGAAGGCAGTATAATAGACAAAAGGTTTAAAAGCTGACCCCGGTTGACGACGGGATTGGATGGCCCGGTTTAATTGACTTTTATTGTAATCAACGCCACCGACGAGCGCCTTGACGAAATGGGTGCGGGGATCCACCGCGACTAGAGAAATTTGTAGGTCTTTGGTGCGAATACCGCGACGACGCAAGCTATTATAGGCCCGTTGGATGGTGGACTCGGCCATGTTTTGAAAGTCGAGATCGATCGTGGTTTGAATCCGCATTCCCCCTTTAATTAGGGTTTCTTTGCCAAATTTTTGCCGCAATTCTGCCACCACTGCATCGGTAACGTAGGGTAATTTACTTTCTTGCCAAGCGGTGGGTTTACCCAGTTTCAGAGGTTCCTTTAAAGCGGCCTCTTCCTGTGCGGGGGTAATCCAACCTAAGCTACGCATCCGACTGAGAACCAGTGCCTGTCTTTCCTTGGCGGTTTTATAATTATTAAAAGGACTATAAACTTCCGGCGCTTGGATTAATCCCGCCATCATCGCCGATTCTGCTAAATTTAACTGGGCAGCGGGTTTATTAAAATAACTTTTAGCGGCGGTTTGCACTCCGTAATTATTATGACCCCAATAGATATTATTGAGGTACATTTCCAGAATGTCATTTTTGCTAAAAACCTGTTCCACTCGTACTGCCAGGACTGCCTCGGCTAATTTACGGCTAACGGTGCGCTGATGGGAAAGAAAGATATTTTTGACTAACTGCATGGTGATAGTAGATGCACCTTCCACCACACCGCCACTTTTCCAGTTAGCGACTACTGCCCGACCGATACTATTAGGATTAATACCACGATGGTGATAAAAATGGCTATCTTCGATCGCCATCACGGCGCGTTTCAGATTGGGAGATATTTGATCGAGTTCCACCACTTCCCGATTCGCTTCTCCGTGTAAGCTGGTCAGGGGTCTGCCTTTAACATCGTAGATATAACTGGTTTCCGTGGGGACGTAACCGCGTAAAATCCTCACATCGGGTAGATTGCGGTAACTAATCGCTAATCCTACCACAGCCCCCGTCACCACGGCCGTGGATACCATCAACAGGCCGAGAACAGTTCCCCCTGCGACTCTGGAGACTCCTTGGAAAAAGCTATCCGAGTCACTACTAGGTTTCTGCTCTTTGTCTTGATTGCCGAGGGTACTGGTGGACACGATGGTTACAATTTCCTTTTTCCAAGAGGGGACTGATCGATCGAACTGACTTGAAAGTCTATTCTAAAGGTTTTGTTAAAAAATCGAATACTAGCTTACAGCAATTATGGCCGATCTGGCTCTAGTTTCGATCGGTCATGACAGCGCGATTCGGGGCAGCATAGTTAGGTATCAGGGACAAAACAGGGTATCGCGGGTATTTCTGCCAGTTATGGGGTTAGTTCCTGTGGCTATCTCACAAAGATATTTTTCCACATCGGAGCGAATAATTGCATCGGTAAAATCGGCCCCGTCGATAATTGCACCTTTGATTAAAATGTTAGTGGCAAAAGCTCCTTCGAGAACGGCATTGGTAAAGTTGGCTCTGGTTAAACGGGCCGATTCTAAATCCACATTTCTCATATTGGCATCGCTAAAGTTGGCCCCCTCCAAGTTGGCAGAAAAAAAGCGTACTCCTTCCAGGTTGGCACGACTGAAGTTACTACCGCGCAGATTAGAGTGATCGAAGGTGGAATCGCGCAAATCCTGCCCCGCAAAGTCGTTATCGGTCAAATTGCGGTTATTATAACTTAGCGCTTGGGCCGGAGCCACAGAGAATAATAATACTAATATACTAGCAACCAAGGTTAGTAGAGTTTTGCGAGAAAATTGCGCCATATTGCCACCTGATCAATCAACCTTTTCTATAATAAGCTGTACTGGATTTAAACCGCCTATCGGGAATTTTAGTACAAATGCTCGAACTACCCACCCCCCTATAGTTTCTAAACAGGATTGATGATCATCCCCGAAAATCACCTCATTACCTTGCACTGGTTGAATTGACAATTATCCCCGGATTTACCAAGAGCGATCGATCTGCTAGATTTTTGATGTTGGATATCTTAGATAGATATGGCTGGTCATCGAAAATTTGGGTCTGAAACCCCGCCGTTTTAGGTTGGCTTTACTGTTAAATATTAGCACATTTACGAAATATATGCTAAAACGTGAGGTATGGAAAAAGCCTATTCGTTTCGATTTTACCCAACACCCGAACAAGAGTCGCTATTGCGGCGCACTTCGGTTTGTCTTATGCAACGTACAGGATTATAAGGAATGAAACTCTTATAGAGAAAGACATTTGGCGATTTTTGTCAATTGTTTTTGATCTAGAGCGAACTAATCAATTAAGTCTCTTGCCAGATAAGGATTTAGTCGATTTATGCTCCCCTATCGAACCATACCAAGTAACGAAGAGCCGAAAGAGTAGGCTACGCTCAAACTTCTTCAATGCTAACCGAGTGGAAAAAGCAAGAAGAATTAAACTTTCTCAATGAAGTTAGCTGTGTACCTTTACAACAAGGGTTAAGACATTTACAAACAGCTTTCACTAATTTCTTTGCTGGTCGTACTAAGTATCCTAGCTTTAAGAAAAAACATCAAGGAGGAAGTGCCGAATTTACCAAATCTGCTTTTAAATTCAAAGACAGACAAATCTATTTAGCTAAATGCACAGAACCTTT
>NZ_SFBZ01000283.1:0-3695 GCF_007095495.1 Microcystis sp. M_QC_C_20170808_M9Col
GTTCTCGGTTTTCATCTTGTAGGGATTCTTGCTTTTTCCCTATCTACCCAGATATTTTTCTTTTTGGCAACCCTTGTCTTGTCAGGTTTTGACCCACTTGTGTCCGTCAGTCAGGGATAGAGTCAGTTAATGTTCACCCTAAAAATACTCGTAGTTCTAAAGTTGAATATTTTCTCTATCAGGCAATCAGAAATAATGAATTAGCTCTTTACTATCAACCGCAAGTTAATATGACTCAGGGACAAGTGGAAGGGTTAGAGGTATTATTGCGCTGGTTACACCCTCAATTCGGATTAATCGCTCCTAATCGTTTCTTACCCTTAATCCAAGAAAGCGAGTTAATCCTTGAGCTTAATCGTTGGGTGCTGAAAAATGCCTGTCAACAAGCACAAATATGGCAGCAGCGAGGATTATTATACACTCCCATCTCGATCAATCTGTCCCCGCACCAATTGCGGGATCCCCAGTTGCTCACCATCCTCAAAGAAGTCTTGACTGAAACCCAAATCGGGCCTTTCTTTCTGGAGATGGAAATAACCGAGACAAGTTTACTAGAAAATAGCCGTGAAACCGTTCGAATTCTTGGGGATTTGCAGGAATTGGGTATTGGGATCACCCTCGATGATTTTGGCAGCGGTTACGCGTCGATCGCCTATCTCGGTCAATTTACCGTGAAAAAACTGAAAATAGAGCAATCTTTAACGAAAAACCTGAGTAATAATCCCCAGGATACCCGTTTTATCTCGTCATTGCTGGCGATAGCGAAAAGTTTTAACTTAATAGTGATCGCCAAGGGAGTAGAAACCCAACAACAATTAGAAATCCTGCAAGAATTAGGTTGCGAGAGAATGCAAGGCAATCGCATCAGTGGCCCTCTAGCAGTGGAGGAAATGACTAAATTTCTCCACATCCACCGCAGCCTGTCAGTAATCAGTGATCAGTGATCAGTTATCAGCTCTGGGTTTTTAGTCAGGGGTATTAAGTGAGGAGGATGAAATAGCATTAACAGTGCTGTCCTTTCACTGATCACTGTTTACTGATAACTGATTACTGATAACTGATTTTGGTCACTGATTCCGGTATGATCTGAACAGAGAATCTAGGATCAAATACCTACTCAATCTAGCGTGAGACTCTTGCCGAACCTGTCAGCAGCAGAAATTTGTGGCGGCGGGGTGCTGCTGGATCCAGAGTCTGGTTTAATTACTACTATGGGTTAACAATTAGTCGTGTATTTAGAGGGAAACTATGGCCAATAAGCCAGAGCGCGTGGTTCTAATCGGTGTAGCTGGGGACTCCGGTTGTGGGAAATCTACTTTTTTACGTCGTTTGACCGATTTATTCGGGGCCGAGTTTATGACAGTGATCTGTTTAGATGACTACCATTGCCTCGATCGCAAACAGAGAAAAGAGGTGGGTGTCACCGCACTCAATCCGAAAGCGAATAACTTTGACCTGATGTATGAGCAGATTAAAGCTCTTAAGGGAGGTCAAGCCATTAATAAACCTATTTATAATCATGAAACGGGGATGATCGATCCCCCCGAAATCATCGAACCGAATAAGGTAATCGTGATCGAGGGACTGCACCCCTTATATGATGAACGAGTCCGGGCCCTATTAGATTTCAGCGTTTATCTCGATATTAGCGATGAAGTCAAAGTTAACTGGAAAATTCAACGGGATATGGCCGAGCGCGGTCACACCTATGATGATGTGATGGCGGCCATTAATTCTAGAAAACCGGATTTCAGTGCCTATATCGATCCCCAAAGACAGTACGCTGACGTGGTGATTCAAGTGCTGCCCACCCAATTACTTGAAGATCACGAAAGTAAGTTACTACGGGTCCGTTTAATCCAGAAAGAAGGGGTAGAAAACTTTGAACCCGCTTATCTGTTTGATGAAGGTTCCACCATCGATTGGCGGCCCTGTGGTCGTAAATTGACCTGCGCTTATCCCGGCATTAAACTCTACTATGGTCCAGATGGCTTCTTGGGGAATGAAGTGTCGATTCTGGAACTAGATGGTCAATTCGATAACCTCGAAGAAATGATCTACATCGAAAGCCATTTGAGCAAAACCGGCACTAAATACTACGGTGAAATGACGGAATTACTGCTCAAACACAAGGATTATCCCGGCTCTACCAATGGTACGGGTTTATTCCAAGTGTTAGTCGGTCTCAAAATGCGTGAAACCTACGAAAAACTAATGGCGGCCGAATCAAAAGTGGCAGCCCAAGTCTAGTTTCTAGTTTTGACCGAGCCGGCATCCTACCCGGGTAGGATGCCGGTTTTTTTAATCCACTAATCCCGATCGCAGGGCCAGCACTGCCGCTTGAGTCCGATCATCCACAGAGAGTTTATTTAAGATATTGCGGACATGGGTTTTCACCGTGCCGATGGTGATATAGAGTCGCTCGGCAATCTCGGCATTACTACAACCCGCGACAATCAGATCGAGAATTTCTCGCTCTCGTGCCGTTAGGGGGGCATTTTCCAGCAATTGGTGATATTCTCGGTCAACGCCTTGAATTATCACTGTTTTGGTCCCGGCAGCCGCACCGACGGGAACATTTTGGCGCACTTGTTGCAGAACAATATTGGCGATCGCAGGGTCAAGCCAATGATTGCCTTCGTGGGTGGAATAAATCGCCTCGATTAACTTATCAATGCTAATATCCTTCATACAGTAGGAATCAGCCCCAGCACTAAAAGCCGCTAAAACCTGTTCTGGGGTTTTGTGCATGGTTAGCATGAGGATTTTCGTGGCCAGGGGGTCTTTGCCCCGATTTTGTTGGAAGCGTCGCACTAACTCGATCCCATCGATCATGGGTAAACCTATATCGATGATCGCTACATCGGGTTTAGTCTCCTCTAGCAGTTTCAGTCCCTGTAATCCACTGATCGCTTCCCCTACCACTTGAATACCTTCCCGATGCTGGAGAGCCACCACTAAGCCCATGCGGGTTAAATCGTGATCTTCTACAACGATAACCCGGACTTTATCCATATTTTTTGACCAGTTTCGCCGAAGTAAGTGATGATTTGATAATTTTGGCTTTTCGATTATTAGAGCCGCTCCTTAACATTGACTTCACTCCCTTCCTCCTTCTCTGAATTCCGCTTTCTTATTCTTCATTCGGCAATTCCCTTTTTCCGGTTGATTTTATTGATACTTACTAAAAGCAGAGATGGCAAATATACTTAGCCTCACCTAAAATATACTCAAATCTACCCAAATTACCCAGAATTTTCTGCTTTAATTATTTCTTTATAATATCATACAAATCTCGATTATGCAAGGATTTGGCTTTTCTGGTTTCTGTGGGGAAACGAGGCCTATACTGATAGTTGATTTATTCACCAAAATAGCCCTAAAAGTCTTTCCCAGTAAACATTTCAGAATTTGATCGGCAAAAATTATTACACAAAGTCGAGAAGAGCCAAGATAATTTTAAGAAGAATACATCTTTGAGCTGCTTGTATTTTCCTAGAATAGAACCAAGCTCTGGTTTAATTAATTTTTTAGCCTATTGGGACTTAGGCATTTTCGTTCAAAAAAGGATACATTCTGACTGACGGACACATTTTTCAATACAAAGACAAGTACTGTTATGTGAAAGCCTCAAACTCCTGAATAAAAGAAAAGGTAATTTTGCCATAATAATCCTGACGAGCTTTGCGAGAAGC
>NZ_SFBZ01000284.1:0-11835 GCF_007095495.1 Microcystis sp. M_QC_C_20170808_M9Col
TTGAGTTAAAAGTTAAACTTCAAGTTTTCATTCAGGACGAATGTACTGATTAACTAATTTTTTGGGGAAAATTAGTTAACCCATCATTATAACATATAATTAATTTGCAAGAGTTCTAAGGTGGAACTGCCACGAGTGCGCCTAGCAATTTCAGTCGTGCTGCTAATAGCACTGTCACCACTTTACAGAATTTAATCAATCAAGTATTTACTGATGCTAATGGAGCGATTACAGGTAATCAAGGATTAGGGGTTAATAGTGCCGCCTTAGTGCAGGTAACAACTGGTGCAATAGCTGGAACTTACCTCGTTATTAATGATAGCGCGGCTGGCTTCCAATCCAGCAATGATTTATTAATAAATATCACCGGATTTACTGGTGCTTTGCCCGCTTTAGGGAACATTCCAGTGGGTAATTTCTTTGTTTAATTAAGTAGGCGTAGGGTGCGTTAGGCGGCTAACAATTCCGTCAAAAAACCAAAATTAACAAGCCGCCGTAACGCACCACCTCTATTATTAAATCGGTGCGTTACGCTATCGCGCTTCACACCCTACTGGCTGAGGACATCAATCATGGGAAGAGGTCGCAGTTGAAACAATCCAGTTTAAACAATCCAGTAGGGTGCGTATTTGCGGCTATCAATTCGGTCAAAAAACCAAAATTAACAATCCGCCGTAACGCACCACCTCTATTATTAAATCGGTGCGTTACGCTATCGCTAACACACCCTACTGGCTACTGGCTGCACAATTGCTTGCTCTACTTGATTGAGGTAATCAGATAAAAGTTTAAGCAGCATGATTTAATATTTGTTCTAATTCTTGACGCAAAGCAAGGTAATGACGATAATCGTTTGCCCATTCTATAAATATTATATCATCTGATAATGTTCCCTGATTGTATTGGTTATAAAAATCTTCGGAATCCATTTTATGTTGGTTCTCATAAACGCTAAGTCGCTTGGCAACAGCAATCAAAGCATCTAAAGATGATGTATATTGAATGGTCTGTTTACGCATTTTTCTTTTACCCCAAAATAGGGTTTGCTGAATAAATTTGAAATGTAGGCAAAGTAAAGGTTTTGGGGCTTTACGAGCGAAACAGGTGCAAGATTTTGAGAGAATCGTCGTTCAAAACCTTGCGTCTTCATCGGCCCGCGTCCATGATATTTTGATTATAAACGATCGCGCTCAAACAAAAACATAAATCGTAGTGGACTGACACACCTAATTTAGGTGTAGGGTGCGTATTTGCGGCCATCAATTCGGTCAAAAAACCAAAATTAACAATCCGCCGTAACGCACCACCTCTATTATTAAATCGGTGCGTTATGCTATCGCTAACACACCCTACTGGCTAATCTTTGTGTCTTTGTGGTTATGATGAATCAATCAACTCCCAATACTAATCAATCTATCCCCGTAGAGATAATTGCTTCCCGTAATTTCATTGATTGGTTAGAGTCTCAGCAGATTAGTCTGGCTTTTACTACCTATCAAAGTTCTCGACTGATGTTTTTAGGAGTTAACCCCCACAGGGGGATGTCGGGATTTGAGCGGATATTTGACCGCGCCATGGGTTTATATGCTACCCCAGAAAGGATTTATCTTAGTTCCCGCTATCAAATCTGGCAGTTAGATAATGTGCTATCATCCGAACAGCTTTATGATGGTTACGATAAACTTTATATCCCCCGTATTAGTTATACTACTGGGGATTTAGATATTCACGATTTGGCAATAGAAAATCTCTCTAAAAGAATTATATTTATCAGTACCATGTTAAATTGTCTGGCGACAGTCAGCGATCGCCATAGTTGCATTCCTCTATGGAAACCGTCGTTTATTTCCGCTTTAGTCAATGAAGATCGTTGTCATCTCAATGGTTTAGCTTTGGTAGATGGGAAGGCGCGTTATGTTACCGCTTGTAGTCAATCAGATGTGGTGGATGGGTGGAGAGACAGAAGACAAACTGGCGGTTGTGTCATTGATATTCAGTCTAATGAAGTGATTGCTACTGGTTTATCTATGCCTCATTCTCCCCGATTTTATCAGGGTAAGTTATGGTTATTAAATGCGGGTACGGGTTACTTTGGTTATATTGATCAAGACAAAGGCATTTTTGAGCCTGTTACTTTTTGTCCTGGTTTTCTGCGCGGTTTAGCATTTGTCGGAAATTATGCCATTGTTGGATTATCTAAAAATCGTGGGGTAGATAAGACTTTTTCGGGGTTAATCTTAGATGATAATTTAATGGCTAAAGAAGCAGATCCTCGCTGTGGTCTGCTAATTATTGATTTGAAAACAGGTGAAGTTGTTCACTGGATACGCTTAGAAGGTGAAGTGACTGAACTTTATGATATACAAGTCTTAGAAGGAGTTAAACGTCCCCAAGCTTTAGGATTCCAAAATGATGACATCAGTAAAATTATTACTCTTGATCCTATTTCTCCTTTAGTGGGAGGAAATATAGCAAATAATCAGCCTGATATTTCCCCAGCAGATACCCTTTATCAGCAAGCATACACCTTGCAAAAACAGCTTAAGCTTGAAGAAGCGATCGCTCTCTATCAACAATTAATTAATCAATCTCCCCAATATGCAGCTGCTTGGCATCAGTTGGGGGTAATCATGGATAGTTTAGGACAAATTGATCAAGCTATTTTGGCTTACAAGCAAGCTTTACTTATTAATCCTAATTATGCAGAAAGCCACAATAATTTAGGAATAATAGCAGTTAGCAAGGGAGATTTAGACGAGGCGATTATTTGCTTTAACCAAGCTATTCGTAGCGATCAAAACTATGCTTTTGCTGAGAATAATTTAGGTTTAGTCTTACAAATGCAGGATAAGTTAGGGGATGCTGGGGTAAAGTTTCAAGAAGCAATCAGGAAAAACCCTAATTATCCAGAAGCACACTTTAATTTAGGCAATGTGTTACAACTACAGGGAAAAATTGAAGAAGCGATCGCTTATTTTCAAACAGCAATTAAGCTTAATCCTAAATACATTAAAGCTTACAATAGTTTAGCTTTAGCGTTAGGAAGACAGGACAAAGTAGAAACGGCTATGAGCGTATTTAAGCAAGCTTTAGCCATTCAACCTAATTCCCCAGAGGCTTTTGCTTGCTTATTTTCTATGAAGGAAATGACTTGTAATTGGGAGACAAGAGAAGCTGATTTAATCCAACTTTGGCAATTAACCGAAAACCAGTTACAAGAGGGAAAATCTACCGCAGTAACTCCCTTTGATACCTTATATAAACCTTGGTCTGCTAGTCAACAATTGCAAGTAGCTTCTAACTATGCTCAAGAGGTTAAAAGACAATTAGCCTTAGGGACTAAACCCCTCAACTTTAACCATTCCCGCACCCGATCTGGACGATTAAAAATAGGTTATTTATGCCATGATTTTCGTAATCATCCCACCAGTCATTTGATGCAAAGTGTCTTTGGTTTACATGATCGCAATAACTTTGAAATAATTGCCTATTCCTATGGTCCTGATGATGGTAGTGAATATCGTCGTCGCATTGCTAATGATTGCGATCGCTTTTATGATATTGCTACTTTATCAATTACGGAATCTGCACAACGGATTTTTCATGATGGGGTTCATATTTTAGTGGATTTGATGGGATATATTGATAAGGCGCGGACACAAATATTGGCTTTAAAACCTGCACCGATTCAAGTTAATTATTTGGTTTATCCGGGGACAATGGGAGCAGATTTTATCGACTATATTATTGGTGATGCCATAGTTACACCACCAGAATCTGCTGATGATTTTACTGAAAAATTGGTAATTTTACCGGATAGTTATCAGGCTAATGATTATCAACAAATTATATCATCTAAACCTGTTACTCGTTCCCATTATGGTCTTCCTGAATCGGGTTTTGTCTTTTGTTGTTTCAACCATACCTATAAAATTGAGCCGCAAGTATTCACTGTATGGATGCAAATTTTGGCTAATGTTCCAGGTAGTGTGTTATGGTTATTTTCGAGAGTAGCTGAAGCGGAAGCAAATCTACGTCGGGAAGCACAAGCGCGAGGAATTGAGGGCGATCGCTTAATTTTTGCCCATCTCCAACCTAAGCCGGAACATTTGGCGCGACATCAACTAGCTGATTTATTTCTTGATACTTTATACTATAATGCTCATACTACTGGGAGTGATGCTTTATGGGCAGGTTTACCGATTATAACTTGTCCTGGTGCAACTTTTCCTTCCCGTGTTGGTGCTAGTTTACTGACAGCTATTGGCCTACCTGAATTAATTACTAAGAATTTAGAGGAGTATAAAAATTTAGCGATTAATTTAGCAAAATCTCCTGATAAATTGCAGGAAATTAAACAGAAATTAGCACAAAATCGTCTGACTTATCCGTTATTTGATACCCTTCGTTTTACCCGCAATTTAGAAAAAGCTTATCGGACAATGTGGGATATTTATGCTGCGGGAAAATCACCAGAGATGATCAAGATAGCCAATTGATCACTGGAATTATCAGGGTAAGCGCATCTTAACAATCCTTGACAAAATCAACTTTATCCCTCCCAGTTTTCACGGTACTTGGCCAGAAAAATCAGAAAAAGTATCGGCATTTTTTTGAGGAATTAAAGCTTATTTTCATATATTAAATTTACTTGATAAAATGACTGATATGTGTTAGTAAATTAAGTCCTAAAATTGAATTACCTTGCTCATTTAACAGAGGACTATAACAAGCGATCGCTCCCTGTTCTGGTACAATTGATAATAGGGCCTCACTGACTCCCGATTTAGTGGGAAAACCCACCTCAAGGGCGAATTGTTGGGAAGCTTCATAAAGACCGCAATTAGTCATAATTTCTAGAATAATTTCACCAAAAGGAGCAGCTAAAATCAAAAGTCTAAAACCAAAGGTTTTAGACTTTGGGAGATACCCCCACTTTAAGAGATTCTCTTAAAGTGCATTGTGGTTCTTCGGTTTGTGTTATGCAATTTTTGCCAATTCTTTTCGAGCTAGAACGAGCTAATCAACTAAGTCTCTTGCCAGATAAGGATTTAGCCGATTTATGCCCCCTGAGCGAATCATACCAAGTAACGAAGAGCCTGCATTGTTAATGTGTGTTAACAAAAAGTATCGGATTAAATATCGCCCTTAGAATAATGGTAATCTTTGGGAGTCCATTGCCGTTCCTGAAATCCGGGTGCAGGCTGCCCATCTCGCCCAGGAGATGCTGCAATTCCTGTCGCTCGAGCTAATCAATAACCTTTAAATTGACTCAATCGGTGTCTTTCTCTTGGGAAACGGGAACATAATCACTAATATCTCCCATAACCACACCACCGCGTTGCCCGTCAAGACTAACCGGAACATCGCCCGAGATCGTGATCCGTTGCACCCGACGGGGGCGATCGCCATAGTCGGCAATCGCGTAATGCTGGGTGGAACGATTATCCCAAAAAGCGATATCCCCGACTTGCCAACGCCAACGTACCGTGTTTTCCGGACGGGTGACGTAGGATTGCAAAAGTTTGAGGGTATCGAAAGAATCCTCTGAAGAAAGTCCTTTAATCCGACGGGCGAAGGACCCTAACACCAGTGAGCGCTCACCGGATTCGGGATGAACCCGTACCGCCGGATGGATAGCCTCATAAATTGTCGATTGAAAAACCTTGGCGTAATCCCGTTTAGCTTGGGAAATCTCAACCGTAGAAGCGGCATAATCCGAATAATTGGTATGAACAACCCACAGGTGATCGGCTAAGGCTTGCAAATGGGGTGGCAAATCTTCATAGGCTGTCACCGTATTAGCCCAAATCGTATCCCCTCCATAGGGCGGAATAATAACCGCACGTAAAATCGAGCCTAGGGGCGGTCGTTCGACAAAAGTAACGTCCGTATGCCAAAGATCCGTATAGGCATGGTGTCGCCGATAATCTAAATCGAAAATTTCAGGATAATCCGTTAAGTAACCCGGTACAGTGGGGTGAGCTTTCGTCAACTCGCCGAAACGACGGGCGAAAGCGATGTGACCCTTTTCGTCTAAGGTTTGTTGTCGAAAAAAAATAACTTTGTATTGAATCAACGCTTTACGGATCTCGGCGATTAGATCATCGCTCAGATTTTGACTCAGATCGATGCCAACGATCTCGGCTCCAATTCGCCCGGCGATCGGCTGAATATTGAAGTAGTTGAAACCCATAGATTTATCCTCCAGTTCCTAGTTCTCACCGATCTGATCAGTGAATTAAATACGATAAAATGCAAGAGCAAATGTGGCGATAACGGGATGTCTTTTAGAAAGTAAACGTGGTTCTGACTGTCCCGATGATCCCGTCGGGATTTCCTGCGTTCTGGTTAGGCGCGGTGATCCAGATCACCCCCGGCGTGATCGAGATATTCTTCGTCAATTGGTACTTATAAAACGCCTCCAGATGGAGCGAGAGATCGTTCGGGCTAGTATCTCCCCGATACGGCTCTGCGCCCACCACGAGACCGCCTAAATTCCCCTCTTTCCCCAAATCGGGAAAGCCGAGTCCTAGGGCATAGTACCAGATATCGGCACTACCGGAACCGCTAGTGGTTCGGGCGTTGGTGTAACCGAAGAAACCGTTAAGAATCAAGTAGGGGTTAAACTGGAAGAAACCCGAAGCCCCGTAGGAGTTCGAGGAAACCGGCCCGCTAAAGGGCGCGTTCGCGGGAGCCGTACCGATTTTCGCCCCTCCCGTGCCGAAGTCGAACAGAGGTCCGTCCGGTTGATAGGCGTGGACGTAGGTGAGCGCGATACCCGCGTTCGCGCCGGGCAACCAAGCTAGTTGGAACAGGGTGTTATATTCCCCGTTAAATAAACCGTTTCCCGGATTGGGATTTCCCGATATATCGTCTCCCGCCAGATAGCCGGCACTGATGGTAAACTGCTTGCCGATGTTGTAATTGAGACCGACTCCCGAACCCCCGCCGAGGGTATAGACGGGATTGAATTGGGCGAAGATACTGAGGGCTTTCCGGCCGTTCGTCCCTCCCCCGATCACGGGGTTGAGGGTCGGGGCGAAATCCCACCAGCGACCGCTATAGGCCGGGAGATAGACGTACAGATCGCCCACGGGAAACTCGTAGGCGAGCCAGTCGAGGACGATATCGTTCCCGTTCCCCGGCGGCAGGTTAAAGGTTTGGTTGCCCTGGGCGTTATTGGGGAATCCGGGGAGTCGCAATCGGGCCGTACTACTGGCCGCCAATCGGACGGTTAAGAGGTCTTTTCCAGTAAAGCTAGACTCCAAGGATAGACGAACCCGATCTTGAAACACAAGGTTACTTCCCTGTATCGAACCTTGGAACGCGTCGGTCAGGGCAAAGATTGCTTCTCCCTTCAGTTTCGTCGTCGTCGAGAATTGATGATCTTCTAGAAAAGCGGTGCGCTGTTCGAGATTGTCGAGCCTGGCACCCAAGGCCGCCAACTCGGCAGCGAATTCCTCCGCCAATCGGTTAAGCTGAACGATATCCTCGCGGGCGATCGCTACATTTTCCTGAAGTAACCGCTCGATCGTGTTCAGACAGGCGTTTAAGCCCGCAGCGAACTCCCATCGCGTTAAGGCTCGATCGCCCCGAAATGTTCTGTCGGGATAGCCGACGATACAGCCGTACTGTTCCACTAATTGTTGCAGTGCTTGATAGGCCCATGCGCTCGGCGATATGTCCCGCAATTGGGAAACTGAAGTGATCTGGGCCATCGGCGGCTGGTTTTCTAAAAATTTTTCCTCGGCCCGCGACGGATTCGCGCTCGCCAGGGCCATCCCGACCAAAACCGAACCCGAAAATAATCGAACTAGAAATCGCTCGAACATACTTATAGACTCCTTCACCGCGAATTAAATACAGTAATTTGATAGGCATACTGTATTTATTGATTGATTGATCGAGGAGTATGACACAAATTTCCGATCAGCGCAAGTTTTGTCAGGATATCCAGACTCTTCGCTAGGTCGTTCCATTAGTTATTATATATGGCCGCTTGGTTACTTTTTTTGGCTTGGCTGAATCAAGGTATAAATAGCCACCTTGTACCCAGGCAAAATCGCTTTGGGTCTAGGTTTTAAAATTCCACGAAAGAAGATTTGTATCTCAAATCAGCAACACCAGAAATCTTTGTCAAGTACAATTTATACCAAATCAGATGAGTTTATTTTGATCAATAAACTTGACTTTTTCGGTCGGCTTGCCGTAGCATAATGAAATATCGATGGACTAGCTAACTTTACGAATTCGTGATTAGGCGATACGAGAAAAATTAGCCGTAGTTCGCTCATTTATTCCCCAGAAACGATCACTCTTTTCCTATTAGCCGCGAGGGAGTTGTATGGTTTTGAAACCGGAAAGGACACCGACCCGAAATCCTTCTCGAAAATCCCCGATCTATCGTTTTGTGACCTCGGAGCGAGCGATCTCTCTGGGAGCGGTGCTGCTGATCTTCGCCCTCTGGTCTCTCAGTACGTCTTTAGGCTGGGTCAATCCCCTGTTTCTCCCCTCGCCAGCGGCGGTTTGGTCGGCATTTGTCGATATTCTGCAAAATGGCTACAAGGGCCACTCGCTTCTCTATCACATTTTTCAGAGTATGTACCGACTGATCGCGGCGCTAGTGCTGGCGACTGTTACCGCCATCCCCTTGGGTATGTTATGCGGTTTCTCCAAACCGATCCGAGCCGCCTTCGACCCGATTATCGAGTTCTACCGACCGCTACCCCCCCTCGCTTACTACACCCTGTTAGTCATCTGGTTAGGCATCGAGAATCCGTCGAAAGTCGCCCTTTTATTCCTGGCGGCCTTCGCCCCGCTTTTTTTAGCGGTGGTTTCTGGAGTAGAACGGATCCCGATCAACCGGATCAACGGCGCACGATCCCTCGGCGCTTCCGGCTGGCAGTTATTTTTCTATGTCATTTTCCCATCCTGCTTGCCGGAAATCTTCACCGGATTGCGAACGGCGATCGGGGTTTCCTATTCCACCCTAGTGGCGGCCGAAATGGTGGCCGCTGCTTCGGGTATCGGTTGGATGGTACTTGATGCCAGTAAATTTCTCCGGAGCGATGTTATTTTCGTCGGCATTATCATCATGGGGTTAATCGCCATAGCGATCGACGCGACGATCCGTTGGATAGAGAAAACCCAATTGCCCTGGATCGGTCGGGATGCCTGAGTTTTTTTCTTAGTGATTGTAACGAGATATCTTATGTTAATCAAACGTCGAGAAGTATTGTTAGGTTTGTTGGGCGCGAGTGTACCTGTGATCCTCTCTAGCTGTGTCAGCGAGAAGACAGGAAGTTCTTCCTCTCCGTCCCCCGCCACGACCGGAACAATTCCGGAAAAAATCCGCATCGGCTATCAGGTGATCCCCAATCCCGAACTCCTGGCGAAAGCCTTGGGTCTGACCGAGAAAGCTTTTGCCGATTCCAAAGTAGAATACATCAGCTTCGATTCGGGACGGGACGTGAACACGGCGATCGCCGCCAAAGGAATCGATTTCGGGGCGTTGGGTACGGTTCCCGCCAGCGTGGGTATCGCCAGTGGATTACCCTATCAGGTGTATTTTATCCTCGACGTGATCGGTGCGGCGGAGGCGTTGATCGCTAAGAAAGGCATCAATTCGATCGCCGATCTCAAGGGCAAAAAAGTCGCCACTCCCTTCGGTTCCACCGCTCACTTTTCCTTGGAATCCCTACTGGTGCTGGAAAATATTCCCGAGAAAGATCTGAAAATCTTGGATCTACAACCCCCGGATATCGTCGCCGCTTGGCAGAGGGGTGATATCGATGCGAGTTACGTCTGGCAACCGAATCTCAGTAAACTCCAGAAAGACGGGGGAACGGTGCTGATCTCCTCGGCCGATCTGGCTAAAAAAGGCATTATCACAGCGGATCTTGGGGTGGTGCGAACGGAATTCGCCAGACAGTATCCTGAGGTGGTTAAGCGATATATCGCCGTGTTGGATGAGGCGGTTAAGACATACCGAAGCGAGCCGGAGAGCGCGATCAAAGCTTTAGCCAAGGAACTGAATATCACGCCGGAGGAAACGGCCGCTGCGGTCAAAGAGTTGATCTGGTTGGATTCGAGCGAACAGCGATCGCCGAAATATCTGGGGACGACGGACAATCCAGGTGACTTCGCCAGAATCCTCAAGGAATCGGCAGATTTCGCAGTCAACCAGAAGAAAATCACCAGCGCACCCGATCTGGCGGCCTTTCAAAAAAGCCTCCTTACCAAAGCCCTCTAGTTTCTGAAAATCCATGAGTTACTCTTTTGAGCCGAAAACTACCTCCGAGACCCGGACACAAGAAGTGAGCGTTTGCGAACTAGCCAATGTCGGCGTTACTTTCGGATCGGGTAGCGAGGGAAATGAAGTTCTGCGCGACATCAATCTGAGTTTGTTCGCAGGAGATTTCGTCTGCGTCTTAGGGTCTTCAGGGTGTGGTAAGACGACCTTATTACGGGTCTTGGCTGGCTACCAACCGCCGACGACGGGAATAGTCACCGTCGCAGGGAGACGGCACACCGAACCCGATCCCGATGTGGGGGTCGTGTTCCAACGTCCTAACCTGTTCCCCTGGTTAACGATCACCAAAAATGTCGAGTTTGGCCCGAAAATGAAAGGAGTAAGCGATCGGGAACGCCAACAAAGAGTATCTGCCACTTTGGAGATGGTGGGACTCTCTGAAGCAGCGAATTTTCTCCCCTATCAGCTTTCCGGGGGGATGCAACAACGGGCAGCGATCGCACGTACCCTCGCCGCCGAACCAGCGATTATTCTCATGGACGAACCTTTCGGCGCCCTCGACGCACTCACCCGCGAATCGCTCCAAACCCATCTCAGAGGCATCTGGCAGAGAACGGGGAAAACGATCTTTTTCATCACCCATGACGTGGAAGAGACTTTATTGCTTGCCACCCGCATCGTTATCCTGCACGCTCGTCCCGGTCGCGTGGTCAAGGATATCGTCAATCCTTTCGCCTACCGTGACCACGAGGTAACCCCGGCTTCTTTGCGGCTATCTCGGGAATTCCTGGAGATGCGGCAGAATTTGGTCGATAGTATTCGGACTGACGATATCTAGTCACTCGATCGGGTTTGGGGATTTCAATAAAGTTGTCGCTGTCAAGTACATTTGCTACATTTTAAAACTTTCTTAACCTCAACCTTACTTTCACATAACTTTCACTGTTCTAAGTTAGGGTGACAGAGAATAAACCTCAGGACGGGGCAGATTGCTTCGGGGGGCGAATTGCCTGAAAGATCAAGGCGGTCGCCGGTGTCCTCCCCTCGCCATGACATCATTGATTTTTGTCGATGTATTGATAAAAAAAATTTATTATTTCTGATTTCCCTTTTATCCTCGTTGACCCTTGGCCAACAAAACACTAAGCTGTTCGTAATTTAAATTGTTTGTTGGGATCAGGCGGTCGGCAGACTTCGGACGTTCAGCGAGCTCAGTCGAGCCGTTGCTTTTTTATTTTTCGATTCGACTGGTCAAACTATACCGATATTTTCTAGGTGTCGATAGCCTTGAATAGAGGTTCCTTTTAGGTTCAAAAATTTGTGGCTCTTCCGAACTTGTCGTGTAAAATCAAAGAAAAAACAGACAACTATAGCTGACCAATAAAAACAATAATTTATCTTTAAAAGCTCACTATGCTTGCAATACAGCAATTTATTGGTTAAAATATAGACAGCCAAGATCAGCAATTTTAGACACAAGCTATACTTATGCCATCAAATCCACAATTAAAGTTAATGACCGAGCTACTTCACCTAGAAGGAGTTGTCGTTACCAATTATCAAATTATTACCGATATAGG
>NZ_SFBZ01000285.1:0-26600 GCF_007095495.1 Microcystis sp. M_QC_C_20170808_M9Col
CCGCAATAGCGACTCTTGTTCGGGTGTTGGGTAAAATCGAAACGAATAGGCTTTTTCCATACCTCACGTTTTAGCATATATTTCGTAAATGTGCTAATATTTAACAGTAAAGCCGTCGTTCTACGACGGGGTTTCAGACCCAAAATTTTCGATGAGTGGAGAACTGGGCTATCAAGCAATGTCTCGTTTTTGAGAACGCCATCGTCGTAACTTGTCTTTTGTTACTCGGTCTGCCCATATCCCGTATCCCCTCTACATCAGTGATTAGACGAGTTTTAAAAGGTCTAAAAGTCTTATACAACAAGGTTTTTAGATTTATTCAGCAAGCCCTATTTAGTGAAAGTAAAAAACAATCAAAAAAAATTGTTTAAGGCTATCGAAAACCAATGTCAGACTGAAGAACCACTGAAGGTGTACCAAGAAGAAGATAGAACACGGGGAAGGGAGGTCTATCGTAAAGTTGAGGTATTTTCCCGTACTGTCGAGATAGACCCCAAATGGCAGTCGGCTAACTGTGTGGTTAGGGTGACCCGTCAGGGAAGGGGAGAAGAACATGACTTTGAGTGAACAGGTTACTATCTGACCTCTCATGCGCCCAACTGCCGTCATCTTGCTCAGGGAATCAGAGGACATTGGAAAATGGAAAATCGCTTACATTGGGTCAAGGATGTGATTCAAAACGAGGATCGTAGTCCCCAGAAAAAGGGACTTTCCCCCATCAACATTTCCTTGTTAAAGACATGGGTTTTAACCTTGTAGAGGTTAGAGGGTTATGATTCTTTAACAAAGGGAATTGACCACAATAAGGACAACATCCGCCAATTATTGTCTTTATGTCGCTAAAATTTCGTTTCTCGCCGTATTTCTCCTTTTTTCTTGAGAATGAAATAGCCCTACCTTATAGGGAGTCAGCAGGGGACGGGCGACCTCCTCTGCTAGGCTGAAGCCTACAGACTGCTCGTATCTCCCCCTCAGTTCGGCCGGGGTAGGAAATTGGCTGAGGGGTTGAGGGACTGAAGTTATATCCGTCGTGCGATCATATTCGACAAAAAGATGACCGTTACAGGAGTAGAGGAACAGTACATTTAGAGCCTTAGCATAGCGTTTGACCTTTTCTAAGCCTTCAGTGGGGGGCGCATTTTCCTTTTTTGCTTCTATTAGGGCGAAGGCTACGGGTTGGCTGTCGCTACTGACGGCAACTCGCAGGGTATAATCAATCCTCCCCCTGGCGCGTTCGGCTTCCCCATCGATAATTTGAATTGCCCCCGGGGTTTCTTCTCGCTTGAGACAATCCTCGGTCCATCCTCTTTGATGCAGGACGGGGTCAATTAATTTGGCTCTGGTGTCTGTTTCTCCTAATCCCATGGTTCTCTCAAGACCGATAACTGATAACTGATAACTGATAACTGATAACTGATAACTCAGCTTAACTAACTATTTTTCGCCTCTAATTTGGTCAAACGACTTTTAAGTTCCTGATTTTCCTGTTTCATTTTTTCTAATTCCTCGCGAATTTCCTGAATTGCTTTCTCGGAACCTAATTTTTTCTGGACTTTTTGTACTGCTTCCTCCGCTACACGACGGACGCGACCATCGGGAGTTCGAGCGCTCAAAGCTTGTAAAATAACGATAGCTTTGGCATTTTCTATCTGTCCTAAAGCGTTACACACTGCCACTTGCGTCAAGAAAAAAGTTTCCTTGGCAATGGTTTCTAAACGTTCCAAAATTACGGTTAATTTGTCGGTGGTTTGTCCCGAAGAAATCGCTCCTAGGGCGCGGATAGCTCCTAATCTCAGGGGTTGAGGCGTGCCTAAAACCGTGTAGGTCAAAATTGACTCCAAAGCCGCCGGCGAGGTTTTTAACTGGCTTAAACCCCCAATTGCGCCCGCTCTTACTACCTCATTCCACCCCTTTCTTAACTGTAAAATATGATTGAGCAGGTCAATAATTTCCCCTTCTTTATTTTGCAATTGTCCCACGGCCATGGAGCCTAATCCTCGCGCCGTGGCCGCTTCCACATAATAACTAGCATCTCCAGTTTCTAATAGGGATTTAAGCGCATTATAACTATCTAAGGTTTTAATTTCACTTAATCCCTCGACAATTGCCCGACGTACTTGTGCTTTTTCGTCGTTTAAACCTTTAATTAAAGCAGTAACCGCCTGATCTAACCGAAGAGTTGCTAACTGTTTGGCCACCTCCACACGCACCCCCCAAAAAGGCTCATTTTCTAGGGATTTCCCTAAAGCTTTGATCGCTTCTAAACCGCCTTTTTTAGCAATGGCTATGGCTGCATAGATACGGGAAATCGGGTCGGGATCCTGTTGTAATTGCGCTTTTAATTCACCGATGGGATACTCAAGAGTGACGGTTTTGAGGAAATTATTACCCCGATCGAACTTGACAAAATCGGGCTTTTGTGCTAGGGGAAAATAGAAACTTTGTTCTTTTTGGTGAATCCGCAGATTGTAGGTAAGATCCTCAGAGTTGAGATAGGCAAAAGCGACGGGAATTTTCAAGTCGAATAGTTCTTTTTCATCCTGGGTTTGGGTGACAGTTAATTGGGCTAAATTATTCTGATTGTCCCAACTGTAGGCCACCTTATAATCGGGATGACCACCGCGATAAACGTACTGATCAAAGAGGAATAATAAATTGTAGCCGGTCGCTTTTTCGATCGCCCGTAATAAGTCCACAGTTTCCACGGTTTTATGGGCATTATCCCGCACAAAAGTCTGAATCGCTTTTCCGAATAAATCTTCCCCTAAAATAGAGCGGATCATGTGATAAACACAAGCACCTTTTTCGTAGAGATGACGATCATAAAGTTCGATCGCTTCTCGATAAACATGAGTAACAATCGGACGACGATAGCGGGAAGTATCTTCTTCTAAATAACTTCTTGCTTCCCCTAATAAATAATAACTAGCAGCTGGTTTTCCGTATTCCGATTCTGTCCATAAAACCTCAGAATAGGAAGCCATTCCCTCTTTAATCCAAGCGTGAGACCAGTGTTTAATCACCACTAAATCACCGAACCATTGATGAGCTAATTCATGGGCAACTAAGCTTTCTGTCCAAGTATGATCAATGCTGGCTCTTTGATCAATTAAACAGCGATCGGTTAAAATTGTGGTAGAAGTATTTTCCATCCCACCAAAAATAAAATCATCTACACAAACTTGTGCGTATTTGGGATAGGGATAGGGATAACCAAACTTTTGGCTAAAAAACTCGATCATGCGGGGAGTTTTACCCATACTTCTTTGGCCCTCTTCTTCCCGTCCTTTTTCCACATAATAAGTGACAGGAACACCATTCCATGAGTCGCATAATTCAGCAAAATCTCCCACCGCAAGAGTCATTAAATAGGTGGGATGAATTTGCTTTTGTGACCAGTGATAAATTCTGTCCTCACCAACGGTTGCCACCGAGATTAATTCCCCGTTAGAAATAGCGATATAGGGTTGGGGAATTTTCACCCGAATTTCGGAGGTAGTTAATTGGCCAGGGTAATCAAAACAGGGAAACCAAAAGCGAGAATCTTCATCTTCTCCCTGGGTCCAAACTTGCATCGGTTTATCGGGATAATATTCGTCTGGTCCGATAAAATATAATCCCCGTTGTGGTTGGTTAACCTGATAGTTAATCGTCAGGATAATCGGTTTATCGGTGGTGGGTTGTAGCAGATGAATAGTCAGGAGAGACCGATCATAGTCAAAGGGTTGACTGATACCTTCAATAAACACAGAATTAATATTTAGATCCACCGCATCCAGAGTTAAACTGCTAATTCCCTGACGAATGGGGGTGAGGGTAATCTGACAGCTGCCCTGAAAACTTTGTCGGGGAATATCAATAATTAAATCGAGAAAAATATGATTAACTTGTCCGGGTCGATCGGGGTTATAATGGGGTTTAGCCCCGGGTAACTCAAAGGGTTGACGCTGATTATTTTCCGTGTCGATGGTGAGATGAGACATATTAGCCCTAACTTGCTGATTTTTGTCCGGTAAACTTAAATTAACACGATCGGTCGTCCCTTTCCTTGCTAATAATAATCCCACCCCTATGAATCTCCCTTCCTTTCTCTGGTTATGGAAAATTGCCGCTTGGTCGATGGGATTTGCTCTCTTTGCCTATTTTTTACTAGCGGTTTCGGGGGTAAACATGGGTTATCGACGACTCGCGGGCCAATCTCGACCGAAATGGTTAAGATCCTTTCATCTCCTCAGCGGCCTGATCATGGTTGCTTTGGTCTTAATTCTGCTGGGAATCGGATTAGTGGGAACAATCGGTCATTATGGCAGTTTAGGCCACTCTTCCCACCTGATAGCGGGTTTATCGGTGGTTTTTCTGGTTTTTGTTTCGGCAATTAGCGGCCTGAACATTACAACTCGTCCACCTCTAGCGCGGTCTCTCCACATCGGCACTAATCTTTTATTGTTTCTGGGTTTTCTTTTTGTTACCCTAACAGGATGGGATGTAGTCCAAAAATATCTACAATAAAAATAGTCGGCGATCGAGTGGAGACTGTTTGATCGAGAAAAACTAGCTATCTCATCCCGAAAAATCGCTTTTTAGTGACAGAATACTCACCCCCAAATCATTATGCAAACCGTCGAATCACAAGCTATTAACACGATGTCAGTGCCAAAACAAGGTCTTCCAGTAACAATTATTACTGGGTTTCTTGGTAGTGGTAAGACTACTCTCCTCAATCATATTCTCAGCAATCAACAGGGATTAAAAACTGCTGTTCTTGTCAATGAATTCGGTGAAATCGGTATCGATAACGAACTGATTATCAGTAGTGATGACAGCATGGTAGAATTAAATAATGGCTGTATTTGCTGCACGATCAACGAGGATTTAATTCAAGCAGTTTATAAAGTTCTCGAACGTCCCGAAAAAATCGATTATTTAGTCGTAGAAACCACGGGATTAGCCGATCCTTTACCGGTAGCTTTAACCTTTTTAGGTACGGAATTACGGGAAATGACCCGTTTAGATTCCATTGTCACTATGGTGGATTGTGCCAATTTTAGTCTCGATTTATTCAACTCGCAAGCGGCCTTAAGTCAAATCACCTACGGTGATATTATTGTTCTCAATAAAACCGATCTAGTGGATGAAGCGGATGTGGATTCTTTAGAAATAAGAATCCGGGACATGAAGGAAGGAGCGAGAATTCTTCGTACTAGCAAAAGTCAAGTCCCTTTACCCTTAATTCTCAGCGTCGGACTATTTGAATCGGATAAATATTTCGACACAGAAGAAGAACACCACGACCATGATCACCACGACCACGATCACGACCATTGCGATCATGATCACGATCATGATCATCACGATCATTCCAATCATTTAGAGGTGGATGGATTTACTTCTATTTCCTTTGCTAGTGACCAACCTTTTTCGATTCGGAAGTTCCAATATTTCCTCGATAATCAGTTACCGGAAAGCGTTTTCCGCGCTAAGGGTATTCTCTGGTTTGATGAAAGTCCTAAACGTCATATTTTTCACCTCAGTGGCAAACGTTTTACTCTCGAAGATGACGAATGGAAAGGTACTCCCAAAAATCAGCTAGTTCTTATCGGTCAAAATCTCGATCATGAAACCCTAAAAGAACAGATTAACAGTTGTCTCATTTTACCTGCTGTCAATCGCGGTAAAGGATTTGGGAAATAAACCCCGCTTTGTAAATCTACTAAGTTGGGATTTTTAAGGGGAAACTCTCTGCTAAAGTCGGGCGTTACTTTCGATTTTTTCCCTCAATCCAAGCTTTTGGGGGGTAGAACCCCCCAAACCCCCCGTTGGGGGCGTGGCGCCGCCCCCAAACCCCCCGCGCATTAGCTTTTCAGTGGGATGCTTACAGGCAGCTGCTGATCCATTTGTCATCATCTAAAAGTCACCGATAATTGCTGATTGTCGGTATTTCTGCCTTCCTAACTCCTGACTCTAAGGACAATTTTTTGATTTTTACAAGAGGTCTATTGACCTTCTTGAGGTACTTTTCCCCCTAAAGATTCTACGATCGAGCGAGTATTTTCCCTGAGCATTTTTATATAACTATCCCCCCCAGTACCCACCGCACCGATCGAATCAGAATATAATTGTTGTGGTGCTAATTTTACCCCCGCTTCTGCGGCTACAGTGGTAATTAAAGTGGGATTAATAGTCGTCTCGGCAAAGATAGCAGGAACCTGGAGATTTTTAATAGCATCGGCTAAATTTTTCACCGTTTGGGCGCTAGGTTGTTCTTCGGTACTAATGCCAATTAAAGTTCCCGCAACTTTTAAACCGTAGGCATGAGCATAATACTGAAAAGCGTCATGAGTGGTGACTAATTGCCTTTGGGAAGGGGGGATAGTTTGAATAGCCGCAGTAATCCAGCGATCAAGATTTTCTAATTCCCTGATTAATTCGGCGGCATTTTCAGTAAAAATCTCTTTATCTTCGGGACTTAATTCAATCAATTGATCTCGGATTTTCTCCACCATGATTATACCGTTTTTGGCCGAACCCCAAACGTGGGGATCGGGGACTTTCTGCCCCTCTTTTTCCAGTTGTAAAGGTGTAATGGCTTCTCCCACAGCCACTTTTTTCGCTTTAACTGCCGTAGAATCGATCATTTTAATTAACCCCGGTTCGAGATTATAACCGTTATAGAGAATTAAATCAGCTTTTTCTAAAGCCACACTATCGGCGGGAACTGGTTCATAAACGTGAGGATCATCCCCCGGTTTTAAAATGTCTTGATGGTCAATTTCTTCACCGCCCACTCGTGCGGTTAAATCGGCGATAATTGTGCTAGTGGAGATTACCTTGGGTTTTTGGTTATCGGTGGTATTAACCGAGGCATTACAAGCAACCAATCCCAAAAATAAACAGGATAAAATTAGTTTTTTCATCGGGAAATAGAGATGAGGGTTTAGAGGTTAGAGATGAGGGGAAATGGCATTGATATCTATCTTGATTTTTTTCCTGACTAAAGACTCCTTTTACTATTAAAATAGAGAATAGAGAAGGTGTAAATTCAAGAGATATGGATAACCAAGCCCCGATTAAACTACCGAAAACCAGCGAATCCGACCACCTCAAGCGAATTCGTCACACCACCTCCCATGTGATGGCGATGGCGGTGCAGAAATTATTCCCAAAAGCCCAAGTTACTATCGGGCCTTGGACTGAAACTGGATTTTACTACGATTTTGATGTGCCGGAACCTTTTACCGATAAGGATCTCAAGGACATCAAAAAAGAGATGGTCAAAATTATCAATAAAAAACTGCCGGTGATTCGCGAGCAAGTTTCTCGGGAAGAGGCGGAAAAGCGCATTAAAGCGATTAATGAAGCCTATAAGCTGGAAATTCTGGCGGGAATTCAAGAACCCATCACCCTTTATCATCTTGGTGACGCTTGGTGGGATTTGTGCGCCGGTCCGCATCTAGATAATACAAGCGAACTAGACCCGAAAGCGATCGAATTAGAGACGGTAGCGGGTGCTTATTGGCGCGGGGATGAGAATAAAGCGCAATTACAGCGCATTTACGGCACAGCCTGGGAAAATCCCCAACAATTAGCCGAATACAAGCGCCGTAAGGAAGAGGCCCTCAAACGGGACCATCGCAAATTAGGCAAAGAATTAGGTTTATTTATTTTCTCTGATTCTGTCGGGCCGGGGTTGCCTTTATGGACTCCCAAAGGAACTTTAATTCGTTCTTTGTTAGAAGATTTTCTCAAAAAAGAACAGTTAAAACGCGGTTATTTACCCGTAGTTACTCCCCATATTGCTCGCGTCGATTTGTTTAAAATTTCCGGTCACTGGCAAAAGTACAAAGAAGATATGTTTCCCATGATGGCAGACGATGAGGAATCTGCTGGTAAAGAAATAGGATTTGTCCTCAAACCGATGAACTGTCCTTTTCATATTCAAATCTATAAAAGTGATTTGAGATCCTATCGGGAATTGCCGATGCGTTTGGCAGAATTCGGGACAGTTTATCGTTACGAACAATCGGGAGAATTGGGAGGATTAACTAGAGTTCGCGGTTTTACCGTCGATGATTCCCATTTGTTTGTCACTCCCGAACAATTAGACAAGGAATTTTTAAGCGTTGTTGATTTAATTTTGACGGTGTTTAAGAGTTTACAATTAAAGAATTTTAAGGCGCGATTGAGTTTTCGTGACCCCGAATCGGATAAGTATATCGGTTCCGATGAAGCTTGGGAAAAGGCACAATCAGCGATTAGAAAAGCGGTGCAAACTTTGGGGATGGATTATTTTGAAGCCCCCGGAGAAGCGGCTTTTTATGGTCCAAAATTAGACTTTATTTTCCAAGATGCCCTCGAAAGAGAATGGCAGTTAGGAACGGTACAGGTAGATTATAATTTACCCGAACGTTTTGAATTAGAATACGTTGCCGAAGATGGTAATCGTAAACGTCCGGTGATGATTCATCGCGCACCTTTTGGTTCTTTGGAACGTTTAATCGGTATTTTAATCGAAGAATACGCGGGGGATTTTCCTCTTTGGTTAGCCCCTGTCCAGATACGATTATTACCGGTTAGTGATAGTCAATTGGATTACGCTAAAGAGGTGACAGCGAAAATGCAGTTGTTAGGAATTCGCGCCGAAACCGATACCAGTGGCGAACGTTTGGGTAAAATGATTCGCAATGCTGAAACCGCAAAAATCCCCGTGATGGCAGTGGTGGGGGCAAAAGAAATGGAAAGTAATAGTTTAAGTATTCGCACCCGTGCCACGGGCGATTTAGGGGTAATTAGCGTCGAGGAAGTGGTGGCAAAATTAGAAAGTGCCATCCAAAATCACGGTAATTTTTAAGCGTTTGCTTATCTAATTCTATGGGGACAGAAAATATTTCTGTCCCAGTGTTTTTGATCAACCCAGGAGATTTTTATTGATTACCCTTTAGGTATCATCATCTTTTTGAAAGGGATTTTCCCCAATGCCTAGGCCTTTTTTGCTCTCTTTTAAGTCTTTCCAGAGGGCTTTAATTTTTTGGTAGGCTTCTAGAGAACTGATTTTGCCCCCGGTTTCCAGATTACAAATAAAACTGACTTTTTGGGCAAATTCCTGTAAATTGGCGTTAAATAGCAAATTCTCCGGCTTAAATTCTCCATAATAGGGGGCGCGAGGATAGAGAAAATTCTCCTTGCGGCGATCGGGGAGATTTGGGTTATCATCGTTAGGAGGATTCTGGTTCATAGGGCGACGGCGGGTAATTTTGCGGAATTTCTTTAGATTTTTCGGTAATGGTAATGGGAGATAATATCAGTTGTTGGCTATCATTGGGGATTTAAGTAAAAACTGGGCCGATTCGCCAAAAGTTGAACCCTGGGATGGTGACACTTTTTGGTTATAGGTTAAGATTCGGTCGCAAAATGTTGGCAGTTATCTTTAAGCAGCAATTATACATTATTTTTTTCAACGATCATCTCCCCGATGATATAAATTTTTTGTCTAGGTTGATCGCCAAAATTTACTCCACTATCCGATTAACCATCGATTTTCGTTTATCAATTGCCGAGGATGATAACTATGGAAAAACTCTATGAAGGTAAGGCCAAAATTCTCTATCAAACCGATGATCCCGATATTCTGCTCACTTATTACAAAGACGATGCCACCGCTTTTAATGCCCAAAAACGCGGGCAAATTGTCGGCAAAGGAGAAATTAACTGTACTGTCTCCACTGCCCTATTTCAATGGTTAGAATCCCTAGGAATACCTACCCATTATATCGATCGCCCTAGTTCTAGGGAAATGCGCGTCAAGGCGATTAAAATCATTCCTTTGGAGGTAGTAGTCAGAAATATCGCCGCCGGGAGTTTGTGCAAGCAAACGGGATTAGAGGAGGGGAAAGTTTTACCTTTTCCTCTTGTAGAATTTTACCTCAAGGATGATGCTTTGGGCGATCCTTTGTTAACGCCCGATCGCATAAAAGTGATCGATATTGCCAGCGAGGAGCAAGTCAATCAGTTACGAGATTTAGCCCTGCAAATCAATCAATATCTGCAAGAATTTTTCGATAAGTGCCAAATTATTCTCGTCGATTTCAAGTTAGAATTTGGAGTTGATAAAACGGGCAAAATTTATCTAGGTGATGAAATTAGTCCCGATACCTGTCGTCTCTGGGATAAAACCCAAGAGGATGCCCAAGCGCGCATTCTCGATAAGGATCGTTTTCGTCGCGATTTAGGAGATGTGGAAACTGCCTATCAACAAGTACAAGCAAGAGTTTTACAACAGATAGAGAGTTTATAACTGTGGGGTGTGTTAGCGAGCGCGTAACGCACCTTAATTGAGATTAGCAATTTAATAATTTATGTCAAGAAGAATTATCGGGTTAACAGGGGGAATAGCCTGTGGTAAATCCACGGTTTCCAATTATTTAGAAAATATCTACAAAATTCCTGTCCTTGATGCGGATATTTATGCCCGGGAAGCAGTGGAAAAAGGTTCGGCAATTTTAGAGAGAATTTTTCAGCGTTATGGCAGAAAAGTTAAAACTGAGGATAATTCCCTTAATCGCCAACAGTTAGGAGAGATTATTTTTAATAATCCCGAGGAAAAAATCTGGTTAGAAAGTCAGATTCATCCCTACGTTAGAGAATGTTTTAAACGGCATTTAGAGCAGTTAGAAGCCCCGATAGTTGTTTTTTCCATCCCTTTATTATTTGAAGCCAAATTAACCTATTTAGTCACAGAGATTTGGGTGGTTTCCTGCGGTTTTGAGCAACAAATTCAACGCTTAATGACTAGAAATAACTTAACTAGGGAACAAGCGATCGCTCGGATTAATAATCAAATGCCTTTAGCCGAAAAAATTGCCTTAGCTCATATTGTTTTAGACAATTCCGGAGATTTAGAAGCTTTATATACCCAGATCGATCGAGCTATAAGTAGCTGGTTAGAATTAAATTGAAGATAGATTTTGGGTTCGATCCCCCCTTAATCCCCCCTTGATAAGGGGGGTGCCGATAGGCGGGGGGATCCCCCTTGATAAGGGGGGAAACTGATAGTTTTTAACACCTAACTACTTACAATAGGGATTAATTTTAAAACAACTAGGCAAATTTTCCCACCCCGAATTTTACATAGAGAATAATTGCCAAAACCAATAAAAATAGAAAGCCAATCATTAATAAATAGTCTTTATTGGTTAAGATTGATTCCTGTAAAAATGTGCGATTAGGATCACCAGAGAAAGCTTTAGCTTGTAGAACTACCTCTAATTTTTGCGATTTAGCCATAGCGTTTAAAATTAAGGGTACAGCGATAGAAGCGTAAATTTTTCCTTTTTGTAACCAACCCATTTTTTCTATTGCTAATCCTCGTAATCTTTGAGCAGAAATAATCGATCGGGATTCTTCTACTAGGAGAGGAAATAAGCGCAGGGTAGAGGAAAAAATAAAGACTATTTTGTAAGGAATTCTGGCTTTAGTTAAACTCACCATCATCTGATTTATATCAGTGGTAAAAATAGCGAGGGGAATAATTAAAACCATGGTGAGAGTTTTAAAGATCACATTTAAACCGTAGAGGGTTCCCTCGACAGTCATTTGAGTAGAACCGACAGTTAATAAGGGAGTTAATTCAGTTTTTCCCGTTAAAGCTTTTACCTGTTCCACATTAAAAAATCCCATGGTAATTAATAAGAATAGATAAAAAGGAGCCATGAATTTTAAAATGGTGAGGAGATAAGACCATTTTACCCCAGCCCAGAGACAAGCTAAAGCGACAATAAGAGTTAGAAAACCGCCAGCGAGGGGACTTTCCCAAGTAAAAGCGATGAGAGTAACCACGATCATCATGGTTAATTTTGTCCGAAAATCTAGGCGAGTAAAAGGAGAATCTCGATCGACGGTTTGCCAGTTAAATGATTGCATAATCAAGAAAAAAGTTAGTAAGTAGCTAGGTGTTAAAAACTGTCAGATGCCCCCCTTATTAAGGGGGATCCCCCCGCCTATCGGCACCCCCCTTATCAAGGGGGGCAGGGGGGATCGGCACACCCTTATTAAGGGGGGATTAAGGGGGGATAGGCACACCCTTATTAAGGGGGGATTAAGGGGGGATATATCTTCAATTTAATTATAACTTTAAGGGAATGAGTTAATTACCCATCCCCATCAATTCCCTAGGAAGGGTTAGCAATTCTGTTCATTTGCTCTTGAATTTCGGGGTTATAAATCTGGAGATAATTCCAATAATTACCAAACACCGATTCTATATAACCCTTAGTTTCTCTAAAGGGAATATTCTCAACAAATTCATCGGGATCGCTAAAATCAAAACGCTGTCTCCATTTGGAAACTGCCCCAGGTCCGGCGTTATAACTAGCCACAGCAAAAAGTGAATTTCCTGCGAATTTACCGTGGGTATAATCGAGATACCATGTCCCCATCATAATGTTATCTTCGGGATTAGTTAAAGAATAACTTTTATTGCCAGTATTACCCGCGATATATTTACCCGTATCGGGCATAATTTGCATTAATCCCACTGCCCCCACAGGAGAACGAATTTCTTTTTCAAAGCGGGATTCTTGCCGGATTAAAGCCGTCACTAGCAGGGGATTTAATTGTCTATCTTTTGACCATTGCAGGATGGTATCGTAGTAGGGGAAAGGGAATAAAGCGTGCCAGTATTTATCATTTTGTCGCAGGAGTTTCCAGGCTTTCTTTTCCTCCGGGGTATCTCTTTCTCGCAAGCGCCAAATCAGGTTAATTCCTTCTAAATTTTGATTGCGAGAGAGTTTATAGACACCGAGGTTAAATTGTTCGTCAACGGTTAAATTCCAAGGATCGACAATTTCTGCTTGCCAGAGATTCCAAGCGTCCGTATCTTCACCAATTCGATATAATTCCTTGAAAGCTTCCGAACCAGCGGGGGGATCGTTACGAGTGGCGGGTTTGACGGTGGTAGGATTATAGGAGCGGACAGTGGTAAAATCCCCCACGTCCCAACCTAATAAAACCGCCGAGCGCCAAGCATAATAGGAATGGGGATGACGAGAAATAGTGTAGGTAAAAGCTTGTTTTGCTTCTTGGTTTTTGCCGAGTTTTTGCGCCCATTTTCCCACCCAAAAGGCTGCTTTCGGGGCAGTTTGACTATCGGAATTATTAACCGCAATTGGCTGCGCCCACTGCCACGCCTTGGCGTAATCACCGGATTTAGCGGCTCTTTGGGCCATTAACCAGCGATAATCGGCGGCTTCGTCGGATTTTGGGTATTTATTTAATAAAGTTTGCCATGTTTGACTAGCGGCCTGGGCATTAGTTGAGTTGAGTAATTTGGCTTTCGCTTCCAAAGCTTCCGGGGCGCGATCGGGAAATTGCTTGACAATGCGATCGAGATATGCTATGGCATCGCGGTTAGGAGAAATTTGGGCGAGTCGCAGTAATCCTAAACCGGTTTCTGGGGCCTGGGGATAGGTTTTAATTAATTTTTGGTAAGCGGTGCGAGCTTCTGGCAGTTTTTTGGCAATTTGTAGCCCGCGGGCGTAACGATAGGCTTGTTCGGGGCTAGGAGTGGCTTTAGCGTAGGCTTTATAGGCTTTTTCGTACAATCCCGACTGCCAATAACCCGCCCCAATCATTGCCCAATCCGCCAGAGTTAACTGCTCGGCGTAGTCTTTCACCAAACGATCGCGGGCCTGATTGAGGGTAGGATCAAAAGGATTAGCCTTGGCTAACTGTAACCATAGGGGAAATTGATCGGGATTTTCTTGAAGACGTTGGCGAATTAAAGCCAAAGTGCGCGGGTGTCGGGGGTATTCCTTGAGCAATTTTTCATGATAACTGGGGTCGTATTTGCCCAAAGAGTAGTAAGCTTCCGCCACTACGGGCGATTGGGGATAGGTTTCCAGTAATTTTTGCCAAATTTCTCGCGCTCTTTCACTATCATTGCTTAATTCGTAGGCGCGTCCCTGTTTGAGGAGAATCTGGGGAGCGAGGACAGGATATTGTTTTTCTAAGCCTTCTAATTGTTTTAAAGCCGGACCGCCTTCATATTTTCTCAATAAATCCATAGCCAAGAGATAGCGGGCGCGACTACGATCTAAAGAGGGCGCGTTGGCATCAGCAACATCTTTTAACTTGACATCTCGCTCGGTTTGTGGTAAGGAAGCGCTATCAACCACGGCAGAGGGTTGGTTAGGAGCTTGGCTAGGAACCGACGCACTATTGCGATCGAGCCAAGCGAGAATTTTCGGGTGAAAGAGAAAGAGACTGGTGAGAGTAAAAAGCGCAACCCCAGAACCTAGTCCAAGAATGAGCGGGGTGTGAGGGGGGAATTTCTTAAACATTACCTTATTCAAGACAGTAACTCAACATACATTATCAGTGATCGTGGTGACAGGTTGTTTGTTTCAATCAGGTTGGGGAAGTGGGGAAGTGGGGAAGTGGGAAGTGGGGAGGTGGGGTGTGGGGAGGGGGAATGGGGAGGTGGGGTGTGGGGAGAATAAATAAAATAATCTCCTATCTCCTATCTCCTGACGACCGGCTCCTGACTCCTATCTCCTGACTCCTATCTCCTATCTCCTGATCACTGATCCCTGAGATATGGTACGCTAAACAGGATTTAAGTATTATTAATGGTTGCTATGAAACAGCGCGGCGTGACGGTTTGGTTAACGGGATTGAGCGGTGCGGGGAAAAGCACGATTACCGAGGCATTACAGGCAAAATTAATCGCTGAAGGTTATTCAATTGAAGTTCTCGATGGCGATATAGTACGGACGAACCTCACCAAAGGTTTAGGATTTAGTAAAGAGGATCGCGATGAAAATATCCGTCGCATTGGTTTTGTGTCTAATTTGCTCACCCGTCACGGTGTAATTGTCCTAGTTTCGGCTATTTCTCCCTATCGTGAGATTCGCGAGGAAGTACGGGGGAAAATTGGGAGTTTTGTCGAAGTTTTCGTGAATGCTCCCTTAAGCGTCTGTGAGGATCGCGATGTGAAAGGATTATATAAAAGAGCGCGTGCTGGCGAAATCAAGTCTTTTACGGGAATTGACGATCCCTATGAACCACCTTTTAACCCGGAAGTGGAATGCCGCACTGATTTAGAGACTTTAGAGGAAAGTGTCGCCAAAGTCTGGAACAAATTGACGGAATTAGGCTACATTCATCAAGCTGTGGCGGTTTGATCACAAAATAACTTTGTATTATTGGAAAATATCGTAGGGACGTGGACTAAAAACGTCTCTGCATCCTGATTAACCCCTTAAGCAAATTTGTTAGTCAATCTCCTTTTCTTCAGTACCTAAGCAAAGTTAATTATACCTCTGAGTAAACCTCTGGCCAAAGTGAAAGAGTGTCTAAACAGTAATCAGTGATCAGTAAACAGTAAGTAGGGAGGCACAATTATTTGTAGGATGGGTTAGCGGTAGCGTAATCCATGAATGTGTTGGGTTTCATGCTTCAACCCAACCTACGTTCTGATAACTGATAACTGATAACTGTCTCGACTAGCAAATTAATTTTGCAGGAATACTTATATTTAAAGGCGCTAAATTATTTTGAAATCTCGCTCTAGTTATTGGAACCTCATTCCCTATCTCCGTCCCCAAACCCAAACAATTATTTTGGCGTTCATCTGTACGATCGGATTTACGGTATTTTGGCCGATTTTAGCTTGGTTAGCCGGACAAATGGCCAGATATATCGGCGAGGGAAATGTGCAAGCATTGGCGACACTTTCGGGGGTGGGGGCAGTGGTTTTTTTACTGCGGGGAATGTCTCAGTATGGGCAAGATTCCCTGATGGCAAAAGCTTCTTTAAAAATTGCCCTCGAATTAAGAAAAAAAGTTTATGCACACCTGCAAACCCTCGGTTTAAATTACTTTGAAACGGCGAAAACTGGTGATTTATCCTATCGTTTAACGGAAGATATTGATCGCATTGGGGAAGTAATTAACAAATTTTTCCATGATTTTATCCCCTCAGCCTTACAGTTAATTGTCGTCTTTGCCTATATGTTTATTGTTAACTGGCAATTGACGATCGCTGTCATTATTATCGCTCCTTTGTTGGGAGTTTTGGTGGGATTTTTTGGTGAAAAATTATTACAATATGCTCGTCGCGCCCAAGCGAAAATATCTAATCTTTCTGCGTTATTAACCGAAGTTTTTAGCGGTATTCGTGTGGTGCAAGCTTTCGCTGCTGAAGATTATCAAACCGAGCTTTTTGCCCAAGAAGCGGAGGAAAATCGCCGCGCTCAATACCTATCAGAATCCACCAAAGCTTTACAATACGTCGTGGTGGGATTCTTACAAGCTCTCGGTGTCATCTTTTTATTCTTTCTCGCTGGTTGGCAAATTTCCCAAAAGAATTTAACTGGAATTGACTTTGTTAGTTATGTGGCAGCGGTGGCAATGTTAATCGATCCCATCGCCCATATTACCAGTAATTATAATCAATTTAAACAGGGGCAAGCCTCCATGGATCGGATTTTTGAATTGTTAGCTATTTTGCCAACAATTACCGAAAAACCGAATGCGATCAATCTGCAACCCCATAGCAAAGAAGTTGAATATTGTCAAGTAAATTTTTATTACAACCAGGACAGACAGGTTTTAAAAAATATTAATTTTACTGCACACGCTGGCGAAATGATTGCTTTAGTGGGAGCATCGGGAGCGGGAAAAACCACTTTAGTTAATCTTTTATTGCGTTTTTATGACCCCACTTCTGGCAAGATTTTAATCGATGGGGTGGATATTCGTGATGTGACTTTAAAAAGTCTCCGGCGACAAATTGGCGTAGTTTTACAGGAAAATATTCTCTTTTCTGGCACTATAGCCCAAAATATCGCTTTTGGCCAGGGAGATTTTAATCTGCAAGAGGTGGAAAAAGCGGCAAAAATTGCTAATGCTCATCAATTTATCGGTGAACTTTCCCAGGGTTACTATACCTATGTGGGAGAAAGGGGTGTTAATTTATCGGGTGGACAAAGACAAAGAATCGCCATCGCACGAGCGGTTTTATCTAATCCGAGAATTTTAATCTTAGATGAAGCGACTTCCGCGCTCGATTCGGAATCGGAAGCTTTAGTGCAGGAAGCTTTAGAAAGAATTATGACGGAGCGCACAGTATTTGTTATTGCTCACCGATTAGCAACTGTCAGAAAAGCTAACCGTATTTTAGTCTTAGAAAAGGGTGAAATTATTGAGGTGGGTAATCACGAGGAGTTATTAAATCTTAATGGTCGTTACGCTCAATTTCATGCTAGACAATTTCAAGATTAGTCTATTTGGCGTTAAGAGTTGGGCGTTATTTCTGATTTTATCACTCAAGCCAAGTTTTTGGGGGGTAGAACCCCCCAAACCCCGGAGCGCATTAGTTTTTCGGTGGGATGCTTACACGCGGTTGTTCATATATTTGTACTAATTTAAGAGTCACCGATATAGCAGTTATCTTAATGGTGAGGTAGGAAGTTTTCGTTTTGGAAAGTCAGTTGCGGAATTAGGTTAGACTTCATCTTTAGGGAAACGCTGTAAGTATCCAGACAGAATTAATTATAGATATTTTTCCGTTCCCTCTACTTAGGGTTTGCTGAATAAATCTAAAAACCTTGTTGGATAGGGTTTTTAGACTTGTTTTCCCTCAAAAAGTGCCGACCTTTGGAGTGATTGGGGGGAAAATTCAGGTACTTTTTCCCTGACACACCCTGCCCCCAGGAAAAGCTTTTTGCCGCAAACCCTACTTAGGGTTTTTTTCGGGGAATTCCTCGCAAGGCTAAAACATCATCGAGGGTGGAACAATAGTTTTTTAAACCAAAATCGGCAGCAGTATAGGTTTTAATGTGGGTGAAGTGGCGATAATTCATGGCAAAGCGGTCCCATGGTTCCATCTGCAAGTTAAAAACTTTGATAAAAAAGTTAGCAATGGTTAAAGATAAAGGAATGCGAAAATAGATTTTTTTGTTTAAATAAGTACAGATTTCCTCCACTGCTTGGTTAGCTGTTGTGCGTTGATTGCCTAGGACAATTTTGCTTTCTGGTGCGGGATTTTCGATTAAATAATTCACCACTTGAGCTATATCTTTGGCATGGATAAAATGAAAACTGCCATCAGCTTGAAACCAACGCACTAAACCGATATATTTCAACACATCCGGTAAACCACCATAGATATGAGAATAGGGTTTATTTTCGTCACCACCTAAGACAAAAGTGGGGTATAAAGTGATAATTTTATCGGCGATTTCTAGGTCAGTAAATTTACTATAACAAATATATTTAGTGCGGATATAATTAGTTCCTATCTCTCCAGCTTCCGGTAAAGGTTGATTATTTTGATTGAGAATGCTGGCAGTGGAAAAGTAGAGGACTTTCTCGCAGATTTGAGCATCTAAATAACTAATTAATTCTAGGGTTTTTACCACATTAATCTGATAACTTTCCTCCTCTCCTCCCCAACTGGTAGCGATTAAAACCGCTATATTCATTGTTTTTAAAAGATCGGCATATACCCCAATATTTTCCATATCGCCTAAAAGTATATGAACATTTGATCGCCCTTGGTAAGTAAATTTTAACTTCTCTGGATTACGAACTAAAAAATATAATTCATAGTCGGTATTTTCCAGTAAAATCTCAGCGATATAATGCCCAATACAGCCACTCACACCCGTTAGAAATATCTTTTTCATTATTTTAATTGATACGGCAGAATTTAGGGGACAGTTTGAAAGTAAAAAGTAAAAATGGTGTTGGGGTTTTAGGGTTTTAGGGTTTTAGGGTTTTAGTTGAATTCCCCCATTCCCCCATTTCCCCATTTCCCCATTTCCTGTTCCCTAGTCCTGATAACTAAATTGTTTAGCGGTTTCAAAGAAGAAACGCACGTTATCTTCAGGAGTTCCCACCAAAACACCATGACCTAAATTAAGAATATGACCTTGATTACCTGCTTTACGAATAGTATCAATAATCCGCTCGCGAATAAAAGACTGGGAACCGAATAAAACCCCCGGATCGATATTACCTTGAACCATCATCGCTTTACCTAAACGCTGTCTCGCTTCGGCCAGATCCACGGTCCAATCGACGCTAATAATATCAACCCCCGATTTACCCATTCTTTCCAAAACGCCGGCGCTGCCACTAATGTAGAGAATTAAGGGTGTATCGGGATGGGTTTCTTTCACCAAACGGACTACTTTTTGTTGATAGGGTAAGGCAAAAACATCGTAATCTTGGGGAGTTAATTGACCCGCCCAAGAGTCGAACATTTGTACCACTTGCGCCCCACAATCGATTTGATAACGGACATAGGTGGCAATCATATCCGCTAATTTATCTAAAAATTGGTGCAGTACCGAGGGTTCCGAAAAAGCCATCCCTTTAATCACAGAATAACTTTTAGAACCTTTCCCTTCCACTGCATAGGCTGCTAAAGTCCAAGGCGCTCCGACAAAACCGAGGACAGTGGATTTGTTTCCCACCTCTTGACGTAGGGTTTTTAAAATCGTTTTGATAAAAGGTAAAGACTGATCGGGATCGAGGGGATTAAGTTGGTCCACCTGCGCTTGAGTACGAATGGGAGAATCGATAATCGGCCCCTTACTTTCGATAATATCAAAGGGAATACCAATTCCCGCCAGGGGAGTGAGGATATCGGAGAACATGATCACCCCATCTGGTTGAAAAGCGCGCCAGGGTTGCAGGGAGATTTCGATCGCTAAATCGGCATTTTCCGATCTTTCCCGAAAACTGGGGTATTTATCCCGCAATTCTCGATAAATCTGCATATAACGTCCTGCTTGTCTCATCATCCACACGGGAGGACGGGGTAAGATTTCTCCTTTGGCAGCGCGTAATAAATAAGGTATTTCAGGGGAGTCAGTCATATCAGGATGATTATTCTATTGCCTTTTCTACGGTATCATCCCCCGTACAGCTAATTTTTCTGGTTTTTCCTTAAGAATTGTTAACGAAAATTATCCCCCCACCCTGGGATGAACTCGACGCAATCGCAAGGCATTCGTCACCACGGAAAGGGAACTTAAAGCCATGGCAGCACCGGCAATAATCGGATTGAGCAGAAAAGGATAGAGGACTCCGGCAGCGATGGGAATGGCAATCAGGTTATAAATAAAAGCAAAAAAGAGATTTTCTTTGATATTTCGCATTGTTGCCCGACTTAACTCAATAGCGCTCACAATTCCCTGTAAATCTCCCGAAATTAAGGTTATATCGCTGGCGGCGATCGCTACATCGGTCCCCGTGCCAATGGCAATACCTAAGTCCGCTTGCGCCAATGCGATCGCATCATTGATGCCATCTCCAACCATGGCGACTATTTTCCCTTTTTTCTGCAAATATTCGATTTTTTCGGCTTTTTGTTCGGGACGGAGTGCGGCAAAAAAGCGCCGGATACCCAACTCGCTGGCGATCGCTTCTGCGGTTTCGAGGTTGTCCCCCGTCATCATCATCACCTCTAAGCCCATTTTTTTGAGTTTGGCGACCACTGAAGAAGAAAAAGGTTTTAAAACGTCGGAAATGGCGAGCAACCCCTCTAAATGCCCGTTAACCGCTATCCAAGCCACGGTTTTTTTCTGCCATTCCCAATCGTGGGCGACTTTTTTAAGAACTTTTGTTTCGATCCCTTGACTTTCTAACCATTGTTGTGTACCGATTTGCACGAAATCTGACCCGACTTTTCCCTGCACTCCTGACCCAGTTATTGAGTCAAATTCTGTTACTTCTAGGGTTTTAATCTGGTTTAACTGCCCATATCTAACTATTGCTTCTCCTAGCGGGTGTTCAGAATGATTCTCCACCGATAGGACTAACTGCAGCAGCGATAATTCCCGTCCATCCCCCACCCCCTCGCGAGTCAAGAAGTCCGTCACCGTTGGTTTACCCTGGGTGAGAGTTCCGGTTTTATCTAGAACAATAGTAGTAATGCCCTGGGCTAATTCTAAACTTTCGGCATTTTTAATTAAAATTCCCTGTTTTGCTCCCTGTCCTGTTCCCACCATAATCGAGGTGGGTGTAGCTAATCCTAGCGCACAGGGACAGGCGATAATTAGGACTTCCACCATTGTAATCAAAGCGAGGGTGAGATTACCCGTGCGGAGAATCCAAAATAAGAAAGTTATTACCGCAATAATCATCACCACCGGCACAAAATAAGCGGTCACTTGATCGACTAATCTTTGTATAGGTGCTTTTGATGCTTGCGCGGTTTGCACTAATCGGACAATCTGAGCTAAAACCGTATCTTTTCCCACTCGTAACGCTTGCATTTGTAGGCTACCGGTTTTATTAATTGTCGCACCGATTACCTGTTGATTGACGGTTTTTCGCACGGGTAAACTTTCCCCTGTCACCATCGATTCATCAATGCTAGAACTGCCTTGGATAATTATGCCATCGACGGGAATTTTTTCTCCCGGACGCACTAAAATTATATCTCCTACTTTTACCTCTTCGATCGGTAGATCTAGCGTCTGTTCTTCCCTAATCACCCTAGCAGTTTTTGCCTGTAATCTCATTAATTGTTTAATAGCGGCGGCCGTTTCTTTTCTGGCACGTTTTTCGAGGAAACGACCGAGTAAAATCAGAGTAATGACGATAGCTGATGCTTCGTAATAGACATGGGAATTAAACCCCTGTTTTTCGATAAAATCGCTCCCGAAGGTTAAAAACAGGGAATAAAAATAGGCGGCACTGGTTCCCAAAACTACTAAAGTGTCCATGGTGGCAGTGCGGTTTTTAAAGGCTTTCCAAGCATTTTTATAAAAACTTTGACCACACCAAAATTGGACGGGAGTAGCGAGAATTAATTGGAATAAGGGAGCGTGTAACCAGTGGGGAATAAAAGATAGAGATAAACCCGTCATCATCGGCAAAGAACCGATAAAAAGTATAATGCTAATAACAATAGCGATCGATAGTTTAGTGAGAAGTTCTTTTTCTGGCCTGGATTCGAGATTAATTTCCGTTATCGGTGTAGCTTGGAAACCGGCATCCCTAACTTTTGCTTGAATAGTGTTAAGATCGGTACGCTTGGGATCATAGTCCACATCCACCTGTTCCATGCCAAAATTAACTTGACATCGAATCACTCCGGGGATAGATTTAATTATCCGTTCGATCGAATTAGCACAACCAGCGCAACTCATCCCGGCGAGTTTGAGAGTTTGATGGGTCATAATGTTAATAGCAGCGGAAGTCAGCAAGAAAATCCCCTGCAGCAGAGTTATATCTTTAGGATAAAATATTACCCCAGCTGCAGGGTCAAGAATCCTTTGTTAATTTTTCTGAATAGATATGAAGAAATGTCAAAAAGAGTGTCTGTATTTTCCTAACACACCCTTAGTTTTTATGGACAAATTTCAATTAACCCCACTCTGTTGCGTATCTTGACCCTGCAAAGCATCGGCAGCGGAAACACCATCACCCTGAAAACCAAAATACCATAAAGCAGCGGCAGCTTCAGCGCGATTTACCGGTCTTTTTGGCTGAAATAGGGTAGTAAAACCAAAAACTCGCCGAATATTAGCTTGTTCAGCATTTTGAAAATCGGCATAAAGAGCGCGCACCAGCTGCGGGTTAATTTTATTAGTATCCTGAAAACCCCAAGTATTTTTAATCGTATCAAGATTGGCGCTCGGTAAAGCTTTTCTAATATCTAATGGCACTTTCCACGCGATTAAATCTTCCCGGGTTAAAGGAGCATTGGGACGGAATAAAAGGGCGCTACTATCTCCCGTTAAAGGAGAGGGAATTAACCCCGCTTCCGCTAATCCTTGAATATAAATATAATCGGGATCGTTATTTTTAACATCACTAAAAGCTGGGGAACTATTGGGAGTAGCTAAACGGATTTGTTTACCCGCTACATTGGCATAAATGGCATTATTAGCCTGTAACAACCAGCGCGCAAATTCTCGGCGCGTTATGGTATTATTAGGGTTAAACTGATTGTTATTACCAGTTAATACTCCTAATCTAGCTAAGTCTTGAATGTGGCTTTTTAAGGGATTAGGTAAGGATTCGAGATCGTTAAAACTGGTGGGATTAAGATTGGGTAAGGGGGAAGAAATGGGGGAGGGACTAGGGGAAGCAATCGGGGTTCCCGTTGGACGATAATCGAGGCTATATTCCGTATTGGGAGAAGTGGCAGTTATGGTGATAGTTAATTCTAAATTATCTCGACGGGCCGTTAGGGTACTATTGACTCCCTCCCCAGAAAAGGGAGTGATAATTTCCCAATTATTATTAACTAATTCCTGTTGATAAAAAGCCTCGATCGCATTGCTGGGATCGTTGGATTGCCAACGAGTTTGCCCACCAGTATTATCAGGATTTGTCTGCACGGATAATAATTCTGATTGACTATATCGAGGAATTTCTGCGGGAAAATTTGCGGGTAATTGCTTGTTATTAGGAGAGTTTTCTGGTATGGGAGTTGTTTGTAGATTAGGATCGGCAGCCAGACGATTTTCTAGGACAGGATTGCCACTACAGGCTGCTAAAATGCCCAGCAGGGTGATCATTGTACTGTAGCGAATAAACTTACTCACGGTCTTTACCAATATTGTTTCCTTAGCTTTATCCTAGCCTATTTACTCAGGTTTTTGACTAGGGAAAATTCGGTGCCACCATTGACGTAATTTCCCCAGCAGAAATCCTCCTAACCCTTTTGTGTATTTTTCAAATTTGTAGTAAAATAAAATGTCGATTATATCCTGGGTGGCAAGATACTTGAGATAGGATACTCCTTGATCTATACGCACATCACTATATTCTAAATAAACTTTGCGACTGAGGCGATCGGATAAATTCCATTTTGGTTGAAAATATTCCTGCATCCTCTGTTGATAAGGGGCAAAACTACTCGATTTTCCCTGTAAATATTCTTCCATGTATTGACAAGCAATTTCGGCTCCTTTCATAGCATAGCGAATACCTTCCCCTCCTAAAAAGTTAACCGTAGAAACAGCATCACCAATCGCTATAATATTCGGTTCTTGATAATAAATATCTTGCAGATTGAGCGAATATTCTAAAATAGAACCATGAATGTCGATTATATCATATTTAGAGAGATTCATGTAGGTTTGAATAATTTGTGTAATATAACTTTTTAAAGGCTTAACTTCAGAAATATAAGGATGTTCTCCCTCTAACCAAGCCGCTCCTATTTTTAATTGCTGATTATCCATAGGAAAAATCCAGCCATAACCTTTAGGACTCCATTTATGACCGAGAAAAAAAACTAAATTATCTTGATACTTTTGATAATCTACTTCTGGCACAGCAATTAAATATTCAATGCCCACTGCTTTTAAAAAATTAGGTTTTTCTCGTCTGTGTTTATACATAACTGCTCTAGCGTATCCCGTGGCATCAACCAATAAACGAGTATTAACTGTTTCGATTTCCTCGTCTTTTGATTTCAAGAAAACAGTTAGCTGATTCTCCGTTTGTTGATATTTCAGATAACGACAACCTAAACGAACTTCTCCCCCCCAACGCAGCACTTCCGCCGCTAAAAACTCTCGCAATTTGGCAAAATCAAAAACTACCCCTAAAGGTTGCGGTGATGACCAAAAATGATGTATGCTAGTGGAGATAATTTCGATATTTTTCCAAAACCTAGCCACCACGGTTTCGGGGAGATTGAATTGTTCTAAAATTTCTAGGGGAGAAGCGGCACTAGAAAAATTATTATCTTGCCAACTAGAATGTTGTTCCACCAAAAGAACACGATAACCTTTTTCACTTAATAATCTGCCACAGTGACCTCCCGCTGGTCCGCCCCCAATAATTACGACATCATAATCCATGATTTACGCCCTCGCCTAATCTTGCTAACTTGCTTTTATTTTACCCTAAATGCCCTCTGTTAAACCCCAAACTTATGAAGCTGTTGTCCATCTAAATTTGATACTCTTTTTGACCTGTTCCCTATTCTCTCATCAAAAGGCGGACTAACTTATGACATTTTTATTATTATTAGTTACTTTCCTATCGCTGATAATTTGGTTATATTTAATCTTAGCTAGGGGACAGTTTTGGCTATCTAACCAAAAAATTAATCCTGTCACTTCTCCCTTAACAAATTATCCAAAAGTCTCGGCAATTATCCCCGCACGAAACGAAGCCGACGTTTTACCTATCAGTTTAGCTTCCCTCTTTAACCAAGATTATCAAGGGGAATTTTCGATTATTTTAATTGATGATCAAAGCAGTGATGGCACGGGAAAAGTTGCTCAAAAAATTGCTGATCAATCTCATAAATCTGGACAAATAACTATTATTGCTGGACAACCTTTAGAGATAGGATGGACGGGTAAATTATGGGCAATGAAACAGGGAATAAAAGAGGCTACCGAGAAATTCGCTCCCGATTATTTTCTCTTTACCGATGCCGATATTGCCCACGCACCAGATAATTTAACCCAATTAGTTACTAAAGCAGTACAGGAAAAACAAGCTTTAGTTTCCCTGATGGTGTTGCTACGCTGTGACAGTTTTTGGGAAAAATTTCTTATTCCTGCCTTTGTTTTTTTCTTCGAGAAACTCTATCCTTTTCCCCTAGTTAATAACCCTAATTCCCCGATAGCAGCCGCCGCCGGGGGTTGCATTTTAATTCGCCGAGATATCCTAGAAAAAATTGGCGGTATTGAAATTATTAAACAAGCTTTAATTGATGATTGTTCTTTGGCGATTGCGGTTAAAAAATATCTGCAAAATCACCCAGAAAATAACGAGAGTTCCATCTGGTTAGGATTAACAGAAACCACCTATAGTCTCCGTCCCTATCCGGATTTAGCCAGCATTTGGAATATGGTAGCCCGCACCGCCTTCACACAACTAAATTACTCAACACTTTGGTTAATTGGCACAATTTTCGGGATGTTTTTAACCTATTTAGCCGCCCCCTTGGGCTTAATCTGGGGATTAGTCTTAAAAGAAACATCAATTATCATAATTAGCGCCGTCACCTTATTACTAATCGCCCTCTCCTATAGCCCGACTTTAAGACTATATAAATTATCCCCCCTGCGGGCTTTAACTTTACCCCTAATTGCCCTCTTTTATAGTTTAATGACCGTCGATTCTGCCCTGCGTTATTGGCGCGGTCAAGGGGGAGGTTGGAAAGGGCGAGTTTATCCTAATTAGGGTTTGCTGAATAATGGTAAAACCCTTTTAAAATAGGACTTTTGACCTGTTAAAATTGGAACCTTTAAAAACCCAGCATTATCCTTTTACAGTACAATAATTAGTAGTAGGGTGCGTTAGCGATAGCGTAACGCATCAAATAAATTAATGATAGATAAGAACTCTTGCAAATTAATTATATGTTATAATAAAGTTAAATTAATGATAGGTGTGGTGCGTTACGACGGATTGTTAGATTTAAGTTTAAGCAGAAATTGTCGCCGTCTAACGCACTACGTTTTACTTGCAACGCACCAAACAAATTAATGATAGATGTGGTGCGTTACGACGGATTGTTAGATTTAAGTTTAAGCAGAGATTGTCGCCGTCTAACGCACTACGTTTTACTTGCAACGCACCAAATAAATTAATGATAGATGTGGTGCGTTACGA
>NZ_SFBZ01000286.1:0-6011 GCF_007095495.1 Microcystis sp. M_QC_C_20170808_M9Col
TAAACTAATAAAACGGAGAGCCTATGGCTTTAGAAACTTTCGGAATTTTTGGGTTAGAAGTATGTTGTCTTGGCATCTTGTATGTTGATTTAGCATAAAGAGTAACGAAGAGCCAAAAAATAAAGGTCGGGGAAAGTTGTTAAAATCCATAATTGCTGGCCCGGTATTGTCCTCTAATTTCCCCAAAGAGTCATTAATCGGCGAATAATCCTAGATCATCAGCACCAGCTTCCAATCTGGTCTGTCAGGTTAACGGCGATCGCAGTTTTGTCGCTTGGGTTAAGACACCGCACTACCTAAGACCAAAGACTGGCGCATTGTTAATAAACACACTTTCCTATCCAAAGTTGTACTTACAAATACAATTTAATAAAATCTTTATATTTTTCTCATGCCAAGGTTCTACCTTGGCATGAGAAAAGGGAGGATATTCCTCCCTTCCCTGATGGGTTACACAAGAGCTAGAACCTCTGGAAATGTGTTACAAGGGCATCCCTTGCAACGAGGTAAGACTATACAGAAACGAGAATATCCAAGTTATCATTGAAACTGCTATAATTAATGGTTCTTCGGTTTGTGTTATGCAATGGACGGGAGTTATAAGGGGTGAAACCCTTATATAGAAAGACATTGCTTCGATTTTTGCCAATTGTTTTCAATCTAGAACGAGCTAATCAATATCGAACCATACCAAGTAACGAAGAACCTAATTAATAAAATCTCAAGAATAGCAAAATTATATGAATGCACTAAAATACCAAACAATCATCAAAAATGGTCAACTTAGTTTACCTCACCTCGACTTACCAGAAGGAACAGTTGTCGAAGCGATTTTATTGATTAAAGAAGCTGCTGAAATGGATGAAACGGACTATCTGCTTTCCACAGAAGCTAACCGTCAACATCTCCAAGAGGCAAGAGAATCTCTGAAAAATCCTGATAGTTAGGGTCTGCTGAATAAATCTAAAAACCTTGTTGGATAAGACTTTTGGACTTTTTTCCCCTCAAAAAGTGCCAGCCATTGCGGGGATCGGGGGAAAATTCAGGTACTTTTTCCCTGAAGGGGCCACACCCTGCCACCACCGAAAAGCTTTTTCAGCAAACCCTAGTTATATTTATGTAGATGCTGCTAACTTATGAGGAAAGTCACCTTTCTAACCCGAAGTTTTGATGAGTTTAATTAATGGGCGATCGCAGACAAAAAAGTTGACGCTAAAATTGTCAGCCTTATTAAAGATGTTCAAAGAGAGCCTTTTTCTGGATTAGGAAAACCAGAAGCATTAAAACATGAACTATCAGGATTATGGTCACGACGCATTACAAAAGAACACCGCCTAGTTTATAGCGTGTCTGATCAAGAAATTGTTATTATTTCCTGTAAATTTCACTACTAATAATTGCCAGAAATTCCAGAACTAGCTTAGAGCAAGAATTAGGGAACACGAAAACTTAAGAAGAATTTCTGAAGAAAGGGAAAACCAACCTACATTTTTCTTTTATTCTTGTCCAACACCACCATCGAATACTGTCCTATCCCTAGAGAAATTAATTGAATAGAACATTGCAAGTCAAAACAGGATTATGTTGATTTTGGACTCGACTTTAACACTCTTGAACACTTTAAACAGGATTTAGTATTACACAAGAGCTAGAACCTCTGGAAATGCGTTGCAAGGGAGACCCTTGCAACGAGGTAGAAGCGAGAAGAACCACTTACTTATTAATTTTTCACAAAAGTAAACTTACCATTTTTACCATCGGCATCCATTTTAATTTGTGCCACGGAGAATTTATCCTGAATGATTTCCCCTTCGGGAGTAAAAGCAATATCTCCCAGGACAGTGACATACTTACCCGCTAAAATCTCCTGATTTAATTGTTGGCGAATTTGTTCGAGGGAAAGTGTACTGAGTTTATTTTTATCATCTACCCGTTTTAATGCCTCGACAAAAACTTGAATTCCCGTAAAAGCTTGAGCGGTAAATTGGGGGGGTGCTTTTTTATTTTCTGCTGTATAAGCGGCGACAAAATCCCGATTAATAGGATTATCTAATTCCGGGTTATAAGCTTGAGCAATGATAATGCCATCACATTGAGCTTGACAAACCGGGAAAATATTAGAAGTATTTAAACCATTGCCCCCAATAATTAACCCCTGATAGCCTAATTGTCGCAACTGTTTGACTAAATTGCCCCCGTCAGCAACCAAACCAGAAATAACCACTAAATCCGGTTTAATATTAATAGCTGCGGTGGCTTGGTTTTGAAAATCTGTATCGGTGGTTTGGAATTTCTGCACGGTGACAATATCAAGATTTAAACTCTTCAGGGTTTCTTGAAAAGTTTCCGTTTCCGATTTACTAAAAGCATCATTTTGGGCAAAAAAGACAGCCACTTTTTTAATCTTGGGATCGATTTTTAAAGCGGTTTTAACCGCATTGGGAGCGACCACAGCCACAGGAGCAGACACCCTACCCACATATTCACCGATCTGGGGGATACCTTTAGCGGTGTTAGACGGACCGAGAATGGGAACTTTGGCTCGATCGGCGATCGGACTAGCGGCAAAAGCTTGCTGGGACAAGGAAGGACCGAGAATACTCACCACCTTATCTTGAGTAATTAGGGTATTTATGGCGTTGATCGCGCCCTGTTCATCCCCGGCCACATCCTGGATAATAACTTTAATCGGTGTTCCATTGACTCCGCCCTTTTTATTAAAATATGTTTCAGCCATCTTGACACCGATCACCTGTTCCTGTCCCAATAGGGCGAGATTGCTGGTTTGAGCTAAAGCTGCACCGATGGGAATAGCAGCAGTGGCGGCGTTTTCTGCGGGACTGGGGTTAGTTTGACTGGTGGGAGTGCCGGAATTACAGGCCACCACTAGACCAAAAGTGACTAGGGATAGTATTAAGGGGATTAATAAACGTTTTCTGAGCATCTTAACTCTCCAGAGACTGATATTGTTGATGACACTATTATTTCGCTAATCGGGTTGATTTCAGCGATAATTCTCGACGCAATCGGACCGGATTCTGCTCCCTTAGCGCCCTTTCTTTCCCCTAATTTTGTCGATTAACCTCCCGTCTCATACTAAATCCTGTTTAAAAAGCACAGGAGAGTGGGGTGTAGGGTGTAGGGTGTAGGGTGTGGGGAGAAACAATTCATAACTTGAGAGTTAATCACACTATTGAAAACGGATTTGGTCTCACCTCCGTTTTCAGAAAAACGATTTGCCTTTTCTGGTTCTGTCGCCTAACCTAGTAGTTAGGGAATCTATTATCGCCTTTCCCGTCCACAAACCCCGAAGCGAAAACATCCATTTAAGATTATGACTAACCCCGTTATTCACGCCTTTTTCCTCGGACGAGCGATCGCTGAAGTGATCGGTGAACAGCTAGAAGATGCGTTTACCAACGCTTTAAGCGAATTAGGCAAATTTGATGCCGAACAACGGGAAAACCTGCGGCAATTCGTCGAAGAAGTGCAAATGAGAGCCGATCAAGCCATGGAAAAGGGAGTATATACTGGTACAGAGTCCGGTGGTTCCTCCAGTGCCGATGTGCAGGAAAACATCGACGAAATGCGCGCCGAAATCGCCCAATTGCGCTCGGAACTAAAAAACTACCAGAATTAACCCAAAACCCTCTTTTAGTCGCTTTAAAGCCCCAAAAATTGCGTGTCAGCCTTTCTACCCGTCCCCGTTACCCCAGAGTTAAACCCAGCAATGCCGGCCCTCGAAGTCGCCAAAAATAGCTATCGTTGGAATCGAGAAAGCTATTCCATCAATCGTCGTCGTCTAGATATTTGGCGATTCGTTCTGACCGTACTTTATCAATTCTGGCTCAACGGTAAAAAATGGAGCTATAACGGCGGCTATAGCCAAGAAAAACTCGCCGGCAGACGCAGAAAACAGGCCGCTTGGATTCGGGAAACCATGCTAGAATTGGGACCGACTTTTATTAAAGTCGGTCAACTGTTCTCCACCCGCGCCGATCTTTTTCCCCTCGAATATGTGGAGGAACTCTCGAAACTACAGGATCAGGTTCCCGCATTTACCTACGAACAGGCCAGCAAAATCATCGAGGTATCCCTCGGTAAACCCCTCAATCAACTCTTTAAAAGCTTTGATCCTATTCCCCTGGCAGCCGCTAGTTTAGGGCAAGTTCACCGGGCTCAACTGAAGACTGGGGAAGATGTGGTGGTCAAAGTCCAACGGCCCGGATTGAAAAAATTGTTTAGTATCGATCTGGCCATCCTGAAAAAAATCGCCCAATACTTCCAAAATCATCCCAAATGGGGTAAAGGTCGCGATTGGACGGGTATTTATGAAGAATGCTGTAAAATTCTCTGGGAAGAAACCGATTATCTTAACGAAGGTCGTAACGCTGACACTTTTCGCCGTAATTTTCGCGGGGAAGATTGGGTGAAAGTGCCAAAAGTCTATTGGCGCTACACCTCTCCCCGGGTTTTAACCCTAGAATACCTCCCCGGCATCAAAATCAGTCATTATGAAGCCCTAGAAGCGGCCGGACTTGATCGCAAATTGTTGGCTAAACTAGGGGCAAAAGCCTATCTAATTCAACTGCTCAATAACGGCTTTTTTCACGCAGATCCTCACCCCGGCAATATCGCCGTTGATAGTGATGGCTCCTTAATTTTCTACGATTTCGGCATGATGGGACAAATTAAAACCAATGTGCGCGAAAAATTAATGCAGACTCTCTTGGGAATTGCCCAAAAAGATGCCGATCGCGTGGTCACTTCTCTGGTCGATTTAGGAGCATTAACTGCTAATGGTGATATGGGAGCAGTGCGGCGATCAATCCAGTATATGCTCGATAACTTCATGGATAAACCCTTTGAGGAGCAATCCGTAGCCTCTATCAGCGATGATCTCTATGAAATCGCCTACGATCAGCCTTTTCGCTTTCCCGCTACCTTTACCTTCGTCATGCGAGCATTTTCTACCCTGGAAGGGGTAGGCAAAGGACTCGATCCCGAATTTAACTTTATGGAAGTGGCCCAACCTTTTGCCCTGCAATTAGTACATGATATGACAGGAAATAATGGCGGTAATATCCTCGATGAGTTAGGACGGCAAGCGGCCCAAGTGAGCAGCACCGCCCTGAGTTTACCCCGACGCATCGATGATACGATCGAAAAATTAGAACGGGGTGATATCCGTGTCCGGGTACGTTCCAGCGAATCTGATCGACTTTTACGGCGATTGGGTATGATTCAAATGGGAACCAACTATACTTTACTTATAAGTGCTTTGCTCATCTCAGCAACGCTTCTATTTGTCAGTGGTTTTGGTTGGTTAACTTTAGTACCGATGGCGATTTCCCTGCTGCCAGGGATAGCTCTTGTGAGACTCTGGCGAAAAATTGAACGTCAGGATCGTATGATGTAATCGATCGCAGGATAATAAATATTGTGTTATACCATTTTTCTTTATTCTTGGCAGGTATCTTACCCCCCCCTTGCCCCCCCGATGTCGGGGGGGTTGGGGGGTGGGGGGTTAGGGGTGAGGGCGATTAACCATCTCTGCCATTACTTATGAAAAATGGTATTAGAAGCAGAAATTTCGGTCACTAACCCCACCCTAAAAGGGACGGAGCTTGCCTAAACCAATTTAGGCGACGCAAGTAGAGACTACCGCATCGAGACACAATCTGGCACAGACCTCCGAATACTTCCCTAGTTCGGATTCCCTCTCAGCTTTATTGGTAAAGCGTTGTTAGACAAGACATCTTGATTGTGTTGCGGTAAGGGACATTAACTTCACTCTTAAGGATTATCTCCATGGCAAGAGTTCCTGTTATCTCAAAAGACGGAAACCCGTTGATGCCCACCAAACCCAGTCGGGCCAGACGGTGGATTAAGGAAGGAAAAGCTATCGGTAAATTCAACGACTTAGGTATTTTCTATGTCCAGCTAACCACTGAATCCTCTAACAACAAAACCCAACCGATTGCCATTGGTATTGACCAGGGTAAATTATT
>NZ_SFBZ01000287.1:0-3472 GCF_007095495.1 Microcystis sp. M_QC_C_20170808_M9Col
GCGATTTTTGTTAATTGTTTTTGATATAGAGCGAACTAATCAATTAAGTCTCTTACCAGATAAGGATTTAGTCGATTTATGCCCCCCTATCGAACCATACCAAGTAACGAAGAACCAGAGAAAATACCAGCCGAACCGAGAGAACCAGAAAGGTATGACTATCAATATGAGCGTAATGGTGTAGCCAATATGTTTATGTTTTTTGAACCATTACAAGGTTGGCGACATGTAGAAGTTACACAACAAAGGACGGCGAGCGATTATGCACACCAAATGAAATATTTGGTTGATGAGCGTTATCCGGATGCCCAGAAAATTAGAGTAATTCAAGACAACTTAAATACTCATGTAAAAGGCTCATTATCTAAAGCCTTTGAACCGGAAGAGGCCAAGAGAATTTTAGATAAACTCGAATTTCATTACACTCCCAAACATGGCAGCTGGTTAAATATGGCAGAAATTGAGTTGAGCGTTTTGAATCGTCAATGTCTCGATCGTCGTATCCCAGACATGGATAGTTTAAAACAAGAAATTAAGGCATGGGAAGAAAATCGAAATGAAAAGTCAAATTCAGTTGACTGGAGATTTACTACTGCTGATGCTCGTATTAAATTAAAAAAACTCTATCCCTCAATTCAAACTTGACAGACTAGTAGTAAAGGCATCTTCATCACTACAGTATTGCTACTCGATTTTATAGAGATAGGCTTCTGGGGTTTCCAGAAGGGAAGTCATCGGGCGATCGAGAGGGGGGGTTTTGGCGAGGGTAAAAATTGGAAATAAATCGTTCATTTGGATAGCCATTTTAAATTTCGGCTGTATATAATAACTACCCGATGGGCAGGCATTGGTTATCGTTAGCTCTCTTTTGGTCATAAAGGTATCGATATAATCGTACTGACCATGCTCTTTTCTTTTGCCTTTCTTGGCCGGATCACAAAGGGTTGAACCGACCGGAATCTGATTGATAATTTCCACTGTATCGGCCACGGATAGGAGTCTTTCGGAACCGTATTTACTAGCAAGATAACGTTGATTGAAATAGAGATTAGTTGCGATAGAATAGCCGATGATAATTGCTAGAACTAGACCGAGGATCCTGTCGAAAGTCTTAGTAAAGTTTAGATAGGCCAGACTAGCGATCGCCAAGAGGATAGGAGCAAACCAGAGTAAGATTTTACGATGGGAATAAAAATGCTCATCAGGATAATTAGAGGAAGCGTAGAGAAAAATTATCCAAGTGATCGCAAAAAAGCCGATCAGTGTTTTATTGCCTCGATATTTTTTGATGACTATGTATAGAGAAATGCCGAAAAAAATAGCCGAAACTACGACATTGAAAATTGATATATTGTCATTCAAAAAAAACACTTGATTACCCAGATAAACCGTTTCCCAAATCGCTTTAAATAGACGAGTGAACAGATTGCTCGATGGTTCACCGCTCGCCCCCTTCTCCGTGAGCGCTCTCACCAGTCCTTTCGTATTTGCAAATCTCCGAACTATCTCACTATTCCAATACATAATCAAGGCGAGATTTGCGGAGAGAATCGATAGAAAAGGCAAAAGACATTTACGAGTATTCTTGCGATTTCGATAAACAAACCCTAGAGAGGCGATAACAGAAGTCACTGGGATAATTAACATCGTGGTGGTGTGTAAACTCACCAATATAGCGACGGTAATCCCGAAGAATATCCAAGCTATAGCCTGATAGAGCAGCGGCTTACTCGTTTCCATCTGGAAACGATAGAGTAAAGCAAAAACGAGCAGGAAAAAGGGTATTGGGCTAGGGGCCCAGGAAAAATTATTAATAAAATAGTCCGCGTAAATCGTGCTATACCAAAATCCTGCCAAACTGGACAGGAGAAGACGTTTATCTTGTTCTACATTTTCTAAAAGTTGATAAACCAAGTAGATTAAGAGGGGAATCGATAGAAAAGAAAATAGTCCATTGGTAAGGACTTGAAATTCGGGAGCGGTACCGAAAATTGTCAGAGGGAACGCTAAATAACCATAGAGGGGAGGAATTACGAATCCATATTTTCCACCCCCCCCTGCAGGTCCCAATTGAGGAAAGTTTCCCTTCCACATATCCATCCAAAAGTAACCACCGCTAATCTGATCGGGATCGGGTCCGATATCGAAGGTAACATATTCAAAAATACTGACAATCCTGGTGAAAAAGGCAAAGGCGATCGCTAGAATCCCTAAAATCAGTGCTGTTACTCGGACTTTATTGATTGATTTCCCCATAAGTGTCGGTATTTTTATCCTAAAATTGTCTGGTAGCTTCGTGACCGTATCCCCGAATATTTATCTTCGCATGGTAGCACGAATTTCTAGTCCTACTCGGTCAGGATTATAGCGTTAAAGATGAAGTATAACCTGATTTAGTATCGCCGGCGGACGACCGACTCCCCAAAACGAAAACCTAGTACCTCACCATGAAGATAACTGCTATAGGATTTAAGAGACTGTTTAGCAATAAACTGGACACACTCGCTTAACAAAAATTTTTTTAGACAGATATTGGACAAGATCGGGAATCCCGTGTTAAACTGCCTCGATAAGATGATGTCACTCTCAAAGCCCTTCACTATATAATCTAATGGTAATACAATCGGTCAGTTTAACAGTTAAGGAATATAAGTCTAACATTCCCGTCGCCATCTTGTGTGGTGGCAAAGGAACCCGACTGCGGGAAGAAACCGAATTTCGACCTAAGCCGATGATTGCCATCGGAAATAGACCGATTATTTGGCATATCATGAAAACTTATGCCCAATATGGGCTAACTGACTTTATGCTCTGTCTAGGGTACAAAGGGGAAATAATCCGGGACTATTTCTTTAACTATGATTGGAATCAAAGTGATGTCCTCTTAGAGTTAGGCAATAAAAAAGTGACCAAACTCGATAGTGGACACGAGGAGGAAGACTGGCGTATTTGGTTAATTGACACGGGACAGGAAACCATGACGGGAGGCCGTCTTAAACGTCTCACCTCTTATATAGATCAAAGCGGAAGCGATATCTTTTTAGCCACCTACGGGGACGGGGTTTGTGATGTGAATATTGCGGATCTGTTGGACTTCCATTACTCTCATGGGAAATTAGCCACTATGACGGCGGTTCGTCCTTCTTCTCGCTTTGGCGAGTTAATCATTGAGGGTAATTTAGTCACTCAATTCCAAGAAAAGCCCCAAACGGCTGAGGGATGGATTAATGGGGGGTATTTTGTCTTAAATCGCAAGGTTTTGGATTTAATTGAGGGAGATGCGACGACTTTTGAAGCACAGCCCCTAAGAACCCTAGCCGCTTTAGGAGAACTCGCCGTATATAAGCATGAAGGGTTTTGGCAGTGTATGGATACTTACCGAGAAATGGAAATGCTCAATCACCTTTATGACACTGGACAAGCTAGATGGAAAATATGGTAAAGAAAGCATTTTGGTCGGGCAAAAAGGTCT
>NZ_SFBZ01000288.1:0-4898 GCF_007095495.1 Microcystis sp. M_QC_C_20170808_M9Col
TAGGGCTAATTGTGCATCTGCTGGGCAAACAAATTAGCCTGTAATTCAGAGCCGGCAATCGTTTTGACGATTTAGATAAAATTTTCAATGTGACACTTTAGGGTGCGGAATGTGGGTTGTATTCAGTAAACTTTTGTCAATAATCAATCACAGTCCATCACATAATTAGTCTCAACTGTGATGGGAATGATTGAATGAATACTATGATTATGGCCAATTCAAGTCTGAATTGGCGTATGTTGTATTCAGTAAACTTTTGTCAATAATCAATCATAGTCCATCACATAATCGCACCAATCACCGTCAAGACGGCATGGGGGAGTAAATACCACTAATGGTCCGTGTTATCGTAAAAACGGGGATAGATGGGGGGTTTGGTCTTGCAAAATCGGCAAATAGGGATAAAATCAAAACAAGTTAATTTTTCGGCGACCATATCATGTTAACCCCATCGGATAGTAAATTATCTAAGCAGCAGCAGATTCTCTCGGCTGTTTCCGAAGAGGAACAGCTTAAACAGCAACGGATTCAGGAAGTGCTATTGTTAATAGATAGTTTATTCCAAAGAGAGGAAACGACTTTTAGAATTATCATCGACTGTCTTTACGATGTGGGTTCGTTAAATTTAATTAATAAAAAGTTTCATAGTCGTCACTTAAATTTTATCATGAAAGCGATCGCTCGTTTTTCTAAGCCTATCTTCAGAATTTATGCTCTCTATTGGGTGAAGAAAAATAGCCCCAAATTAATTACTAATTGGTTGGCTAGTAAGGTTAAATTCTAGCCAAGGATAAACTCTAGAGACAGTAAACAGTGATCAGTAAACAGTAAACAGTGACCAATCAGTAACCACTGATAACTGATAGAGCTTTTCTCCTAAAGATGAAGTATAGGCTAATCTGATCCTGTCTCCTGACTCCCCAAAACGAAGACTTCGTACCTCACTATTAAGATATAGGGACTAAATTTGCACCTGTCTGAGATGACGACGGGGATCGGTGGTACGCTGAGATTTAATTTTCTCGTATAATTCCCGTTCGATCGCCGTTAATTCTTTGGGAGTATCGATGACAATTTTGACTAATTGATCGCCGCGTTGTCCTTTATTATCGATCCAACCTTTGCCGCGTAAGCGCAGGGATTGACCGGAACGAATACCAGCGGGAACTTTTACCGTCACCAGGCCATCGGGGGTAGGAACTTCGATCGCTGTGCCTAAAACCGCCTCATCGGGGGTAATCGGCACTTCACAGGTCAAATTATCGCCTTCAAAAGTAAAGAAAGGATGGGTGTCTAATTCCACATCGAGAAATAGATCTCCCCGTTGTTTACTCAAGGGATCGATTAGTCCTTTACCCCGTACCCGGAGACGATTACCGGTTTTAGTTCCTGGGGGGATTTTGATATCGATCATTTCTCCGGCTAAATTAACCCGTTTTTGTACTCCTCGTAAAGCTTCCGCAAAAGTCAGACGCAGTTTAGCGGTGGAGATACCAGAAGTGACGGATTGCGGTGCAGTACGAGCGCCGGCAAAGTCGTTAAAATTGCTAAAATCGCCAAATCCTCCCCCCGGAGTCCCGTAGGAATGGGAACCGGGGCGAGTACCGCCGGAGCGCCCCATGCGACCGAGTAGTTCGTTGATAAAATCATCAAAGGTGCTGTACTGGCTAAAGTCAAAACCGGCCGAACCGAAGTCAACCCCCGGATTACCACCCGGCCAATTCGATCGCCCAGCCTGTTGCCAATATTGTCCAAATTGATCGTATTTTTGGCGTTTTTCGCTATCGGAGAGGACTTCGTAAGCTTCACTAATTTCTTTAAAACGTTCTTCGGCGCTTTTATCGTTAGGATTGCGATCGGGGTGATATTTGACGGCTAATTTACGAAAAGCTTTTTTAATTTCTTCAGCGCTGGCAGTTTTACCTACTCCCAGAACGGCATAATAATCTTTATAATCTGCGGCAGGCATCGATACGCTATCTCCTTAGCAATGGGGATTCAGTCGGGATACTCCTAATCTAACTTAATTTTATCGCTGTCAGGAGTCCGGAGTCCGGAGTCAGGGGATAGGGGATAGGGAAATGGGGAGATAGGGGAATAGAGAAATTTCAACTAATACCCCAAAACCCCAAAACCCTAAAATCCCAACACCCAACACCCTTTTTACCTTTAATGTAACGTCCACTTTTTTACTTTTCACTTTTTACTTTTTATCTGGGGAAATTGCCGACGACGACGATACCAAGTTCCCACACCTACTAACAGAGCCATGAGGGTAAAAGCCACCATTAGGGGCAATATATCGCCTTTTCCTAAAGATTTTAAACCTGCACCCATCATGACAAAGGGTAAAATTCCGGGGACAGTGCCTAATAAAGTACCGATCAAATAATCGCGAAAACGGATAGAAGTTAATCCCGCAACAAAGTTAACGATACCGTAGGGAATAATCGGTAATAGACGGATAGCAAACATATAAAATAGGCCGCCTTGCTGCATTTCTGCATCGATCGCTTGCCATTTTCCCTGAAATTTTTTGGCGGTATATTCCCGGCCAATAGTACGGGTAAAAGCAAAGGCAACTATAGCGGCCACCAAAGCGGCGATCGTTGTCCAAACGGTTCCCATAACTACCCCAAAGATGGCCCCACCACTGAGGTTTAAGGGGGTAGAAGGCAGAATTAAAATTGTCCCGATCGTATAGAGAATAATATACAAAATGGGGGCCATAATTCCCATTTGTTTTAACCAGATCTGTAATTGTTGGGAGTCGATACCACCGAGCAGATAAACTCCGATCGCCGTGGCGATAATACAAATTATGGTTAGGATAATAACACTACTTTTAGTTTTAGACATTTAACGGCAATTTTGGGCTAAGTTCGGGTTGCAAAACATAAGATGCAGCCGGGGTCTATATTTCCCTATTGCCAAAAATATAGCAGAAATCGGCATAGGATCGATCTCGATCTCAATATTAGCGGGCTGCCCTATCTGTCCCCAAATTACCCCCGATATCGGTGTGGGTAGTTCAGTTAATCTCCTCGCAAACCACGATCGAAAAACCATTGACTTTATAGCTATTGGCAATTACTGTCCCTTGATCCACAGACCAACAATTATAATCGGTTTCTGCCCAAGCTGCCGTGTCAATAATTCTTAGCCAACGATAATTATTCGATGACGGGGGAAGACGAAAATCCACTGGCAGATAATACATATTAATTAACACCAAAAAATCGTGATCGCCGACGGCACTACCATCAATTAAAAACCAAATAGAGCGATCATGGGCAGTTAAATCGCTAATACCATCGGGTTTCTTAAATAAATAGGTGACATTATTGCCCCCATCGAGAACCAGATCACCGTAGCGGTGCTGTTTGAGTGCTATATGATTCTGTCTTAAGTGAGCAATATAAGCGGCAAAAATAAATAAAGGATTGCGTTCTTCTTGATTAGTTCCCGTGCCAAAATTATTGTGATAAGCTTCCCGATAACCCGTGGGCAGTAGATGGGGTGAACGAGTGGCAATCATATCATAATTATTCCAAGTGGCCACACTATCAATATTGTAGGGATTATTATTACCATTTTGAGTGCGGCCAAATTCATCGCCCCAGACAGTCATCGGCACACCGCGAGACAAAAATTGAATCGTCCAAAAGTTGCGTAATCTTTGGCGACGTAAGGCCTGATCACCCCCAGAATCCCAAGAATCGTTATTACTATTGCCGCCATCGGAAGGACCAAAGGGCCAGGGAGTGAGGTTATTTTTGTTGTTATAACTGACCAAATCCATCAGGGTAAAACCATCGTGGGCAACAATAAAATCGATCGATTTGTGTGGTCCGCCTTGGTCGTTAAAATTGTGATAATCGCCGTTCACCTGTTCGATGAATTTAAAAGTATTACCATCTCCCTTTAAAAAACGCCGAATTGCATCGCGATAACGGCCATTCCATTCTCCCCAACCCGCAGGGAAATTCCCCACTTCGTAACCCCAGATATCCCAAGCTTCGGCGATCATTTCGGCATCGTATTTCTTGCCTAATTTCTCGATCTTTTCTAACAAAGGATGTTTAGGAAAGAATTGTTTTTGTTTGCCCCAATCTTCGCGTTCATGACTAGAAGGAGTTCGGCCGAGGACGGGGGCCAGATCAAAACGAAAACCATCAACTCCCATGGTTTCTAACCAATAGGTGAGGGAATCAAGAACCAGATTACAGGTGACAATATGGGAAAAGTTTAATTGATTTCCGCAGCCGGTGGCCCCATCGACTAGATAATGTTCATCGGTGAGTTGATAGTATTCCACCACATCAAAACCACCAAAACTAACAAATCCGGTGACATCGTTGCTGCCCCAATTGCCCCCTTCTCCGGTGTGATTATAGACCACATCGAGATAAACTTCCATACCTTGGTCGTGGAAAGCTTTGACCATGGCCTTAAATTCTCTGGTGGGTCCCCCGGGGGAGCGATCGTAAGCATAACGGCGATCGGGGGCGAAATAACCAAAGGTCATGTAACCGTTCTGTTAAACCTACTCAAATCTACTCATGAGCAAATTTGACGTTAACTTCCTGCTTCACTGTAGTAGTGTCGGCACTATCTACTCCACAAGCTGACACGGTGGAACTCACCGCCAAAGAAGCTAGATTCAGACTAGCGTTCAAGTCTCGACCGCAAACTACATGGCATTGCTCACACTCAAAAACTCTTTCAGTTAAAGATAGAGACTCTTTTTTGTACCCACAATTGGAACAGGTTTTACTGCTAGGAAACCACCTATCGGCTATGATTAATTCCGAACCATACAACTGAGTTTTATAATCAAGTTGTCTTCGGAACTCGTAAAAACCCATATCCTGAACGGCTTTAGCTAATTTGTGATT